>CAZKUH010000325.1:0-3553 GCA_964555895.1 uncultured Enterobacterales bacterium | reverse complement strand
GGTAGAGAAGCGGTAAAGTATCCCCATCCATTGCTGGAGTCTATTTTAAAACCCACTTATGGCACAATTTTGTATCAGGAACAGGTGATGCAAATAGCGCAAGTGCTCGCTGGTTATTCACTCGGTGGTGCAGATCTGCTACGTCGGGCAATGGGTAAAAAGAAAATGGAAGTTATGCAGCAACAACGGATAATTTTTGTGAAAGGTGCTGCTGAAAAAGGAATCGATGAAAAAATATCCTCTCTCATTTTTGACATAATGGAAGAATTTGCGAAATATGGTTTTAATAAATCACATTCGGCGGCTTATGCCCTGGTCTCTTTTCAGACAGCCTGGTTGAAAGCACATTATCCGGCAGCTTTCCTCGCAGCGGCAATGTCTGCAGATATGGACAATACTGACAAGGTGGTTGCTTTGGTAGAAGATATTCATCAACAAGGACTGAAGTTACTGCCGCCTGATGTAAACCGTGGTGATTATCATTTCAGCATTGATGGAGATAAAACCATTATTTATGGGATAGGTGCAATCAAAGGCGTGGGTCAGTCGGCAATTGAGGCGATTGTAAATGAACGTTTGGCTAAAGGCCATTATCGCGATTTATTCGATTTTTGCATGCGGGTTGATCTTCGAAAGGCCAATCGTAGGGTGCTGGAAGCTTTGATCAAAGCGGGTGCTCTGGATAGCTTTGGACGACATAGAGCCGAGTTGATCTCTAATCTTGATGAAGCAATTCAAACGGCAGATCAGGCGGGAAGAGATAAACTTGCCGGGCAGGATGATATGTTTGGAGGCCCGGTCGCAGAAGCGCAAAATCCATCCAAACAATATAAAACCATTCGGCCCTGGCCAGAAAATCATAAATTAAAGTGTGAAAAGGATACCCTGGGTCTTTATCTTACCGGACACCCCATTAATCGTTATCGCGAAGAACTCACCAGTTTGGTGAGTAAAAAAATTAAAGATGTGCAACCCACCGCTCGAGGCAAATCCATCTGTATTGCAGGCCTGGTCATTGGTATCAGGGTGATTAAAACAAAAACTGGAACCAGAATTGCTATTGTCACCATTGACGATCAAAGTGCTAGAATTGATGTGGCCATCTATAACGATCTCTATCTGCAATGTGGCAACATGTTGCTTAAAGACAATATACTCATCGCGGAAGGAGAGATTTCTTTTGACGATTTTAATCAGGGTCTTAAAATGCGCGCAAAAAATGTTTGGGATATGACTGCGATTAGAGAGAAGCGTGCAAAATTTATCTCTTTACAGGTTGAACAAGCCCAGGTTCCTGAAGATTTTGCGTTGCGGTTACGGCAACAATTGGCACCATTTATTGGTGGAACTTGTCCGATCTGCTTGCAATTCCAACTCAAGGACGCAAAAGCTGTGATAGACTTAGGCAGTGCATGGAAAGTTTCCCCAAGTGATGAATTGATATATCGTTTAGAGGATCTGGTGGGTGACAATCTGGTGAGTTGTATTTATAATATTTGACTTGGACTTTGGATAAGAATAGTCAAAGAAATATAATTTGTTTAGCCAGCTTGAGTTTAAATGTAGTCATATTTTAAAAGTAGGTAGATGTTTTAATGAAATTAAATTTCCTCGAATTTGAGCAACCCATTGCTGAGCTAGAAGCTCAAATTGATGAGCTAAGGCATGTTGGTGATGATTCTGAAATTAACATCGGTGAGGAGATAGATCGCCTCAAAGAAAAGAGCCGCGAATTAACCCGGCAAATTTTTTCAAATCTGGATTCCTGGCAAATTGCGCAACTTGCCCGTCATGCACAACGTCCTTACACTTTCGACTATGTGAATAGTATTTTTACAGAGTTTGATGAACTTTGTGGTGATCGAACCTATGCGAATGATCTGGCGTTAATTGGTGGGATAGCACGTTTGGAAGGTGAGGCAGTGATGATCATCGGTCATCAAAAAGGTCGAGATACCCGGGAAAAAGTGAAAAGAAATTTTGGCATGCCGCGACCAGAAGGTTACCGTAAAGCATTAAGATTGATGGAAATGGCCGAAAAGTTTCATCTGCCGGTATTTACTTTCATCGATACTCCTGGTGCATATCCCGGCGTTGGTGCGGAAGAGCGGGGGCAAAGTGAAGCTATTGCAAAAAATCTTAAGGTGATGTCGTCATTGAGGGTGCCTGTTATTTGTACTGTAATCGGCGAGGGAGGTTCAGGAGGTGCATTGGCTATCGGTGTTGGGGACCGAGTCAATATGTTGCAGTACAGTACTTATGCGGTAATTTCTCCAGAAGGCTGTGCTTCCATTTTATGGAAGAGTGCGGATAAAGCTAAAGAAGCGGCCCAGGCAATGGGTATTACATCCAGTCGTTTGAAAGAACTGGGACTTATCGATAGTGTTATTGAAGAACCACTCGGTGGTGCGCATCGGGATTTAGCTAAAACGGCGCAGAATTTAAAAAACAGGTTGATCACTGATTTAACCGAACTCAAGGGTTTTGATTTGAGTGACTTGTTGAATCAAAGGTACCAACGCTTAATGAGTTTTAGTTCTCTTGAGAATTAACCACCGAAATGAAAAAAGAGTGTGCCAAAACAAGCTTTCAGCGACAGGTGTTTTCTTTTCTTCAACGCAATATTTCATCGCGGACAAAAACCATCTGGATTGGATTTTCGGCAGGTCTGGATTCAAGTGTTTTAATATATTTACTTTCCCTTTATCTTCAACAACAGGGTAAAAATAGCACAATCTCACTCAAGGCAATTCATATAAATCATGGTTTACAAGATGGATCAACCCTGTGGGAAAATCAGTGTCAGTTGGTTTGCGATACATTGAATATACCTTTAATTGTCAAAAGATTTAGCCATATTGTTTCTCATGGCAAGGGTCTTGAACAGGCAGCAAGAGCAGCTCGATTTTCGGCCTTTGATCACTATCTTGAAGAAAATGATGTACTCTGTTTGGCGCACCATCTGCAAGATCAAGCCGAAACATTTTTGTATCGTTTGATACGTGGTTCGGGTATACATGGGTTGGCAGCCATGCAGGCGGTTCAGAGAAGGCAATCTTATTATATTTTAAAACCATTACTTGATTCACCTCATGAACAACTGAAATTATTTGCTCGTGAACATAATATTCAATGGCTAGATGATCCTTCTAATCAGCAACAAAAGTTTGATAGAAATTTTTTGCGACAGACTATTTTAGCGGGATTAAGAAAAAGATGGTCCGATATTGATTTGCGCATTTATAAAACCACAGCGTTATGTAGAGAACAAGCATCGTTACTCAATGAACTTGCCATTTTAGATAGTAATAATCAACATTGTACAAAAAAAAAAAAGATAAAGATAGAAGGAAGGTATTTATCCTTTACTTGTTTTCCTTCACAAAAGCACACCCAGACAAAGGTACACACACATAAAGGAATACACGGAAAAAATGGAAAACACGCAAAAAATGGAAAACACGAAAAAAATGGTATACACAACCACAGACAAAGTCACACAGTCAAAAAGTAACAAAAAGTCAAAAAAAAACAAATTAATGTATATATCTCT
>CAZKUH010000324.1:0-3565 GCA_964555895.1 uncultured Enterobacterales bacterium | reverse complement strand
CTAGATAAGTGACCTCAAAACCTTCTCTTTCAAGCTGGCGACAAGTATCCAGCACAGCCTTATGTTCAATTTTACTGGTGATGATATGTTTACCTTTCTTCTGGTAAAAATGGGCGGCACCTTTAATGGCAAGATTATCAGATTCGGTGGCGCCAGAAGTCCAAACAATTTCTCTTGGATCAGCATTTACCAAATCTGCTACCTGTTGGCGGGCAATATCAACGGCTTCTTCAGCTTCCCAGCCAAATTTATGTGAACGCGATGCCGGATTTCCATAACAACCATCGGTACTCATAAATTGCACCATCTTGTTCAATACCCGTGGGTCCACCGGAGTGGTAGCAGCATAATCTAAATAAATTGGTAATTTCATCATTTTCTCCGACTACATACTGGAAGCAATCTGGTTACATTTAATTCGCGCATCAACCAATGAGCGTGTTAAGAGTTCTTCATCAGGAGCATTAGACTGAAGCACTGAAGCCAGTGAAATACTACTGAGGAAATTCTGAATTTGATCACTCAAATCCTGCCATAAATTGTGTGTTAAACAAGCTCGACCATCTTGGCAGTTGGCTTTGCCACTACAACGAGTCGCATCGAGCACCTCATTGACAGCCAAAATCACTTCCGCCACATTGATATCTTCAGCATTTCGACCAAGCAAATAGCCCCCTCCAGGCCCACGGACACTCTTCACCAATCCAGCTCTGCGTAATTTAGAGAAAAGTTGTTCTAAATAAGAGAGTGAAATTCCTTGACGTTCTGATATATCCGCCAGAGAAACCGGACTCTTTTGGTCTTTCAGGGCAACATCAAGCATCGCTGTCACGGCATATCGACCTTTGGTGGTTAGTTTCATAATATCGCTTCTGCTAAGATTATATTCATTCAATGAATAACACAAGAACTGTAATTATCTAATACCGCAGTATTTTAGTCAACTATTTTCCACCATGTTTTCCAGCGTATATTACTTCTCTGGATGACCTTTTTTCTCTTTAACCACCTTCGTATTTTTTTTGGCTGGTTTTCTTTTTGTGGTTGTTTTGCCTTTTTGTTGGGCCTTTATTTTTCCACAAGGCAGTTCTCCACAATCAAGTTCAGAGAAGTCCAGTTCCGGAAAATCAAGCACTGGTAACTCGTTGCCAGTTTGCTTTAATGCTTGGTAAATAGCTTCTAATCGAGCTTCTACCATGCAACTATGTTTAGCCATAGAGTTCACCGCCTTGGATAGTGGATCAGTGGTACCAAGTTCCAGACCGTATGCTTCAAAACCATGCTTCTCAGAACCGCCGGCAATACGGCCAGGAATCCCAATCACCGTACTATTTTCAGGAACATCTTTGATCACCACAGAATTGGAGCCAACACGTGCGCCTTTACCAATCGTGATAGGACCCAAAACTTTTGCTCCTGCACCCACAATAACGTTATCTTCGAGGGTCGGATGCCTTTTGCCCTTTTTCCAACTGGTACCACCGAGTGTCACGCCATGATACAAAGTACAATCGTCCCCCACAATTGCCGTTTCACCAATAACAACACCCATGCCGTGATCAATAAAAAATCGTCGCCCGAGTACTGCCGCCGGATGAATTTCAACACCCGTTAACCAACGAGCGATAGAAGCGATCGTTCTAGCCAGCCAGAGCCAGTTCTTTAGCCAAAGTTTGTGTGACAAACGATGATACCAAACCGCGTGAAGCCCCGGATAGTTGGTAAAAACTTCCCAGGAATTTCTGGCCGCTGGATCACGGTCAAAAACACTCTGAATATCTTCACGTATCCGCGCACTAAACTTCATTTACGTTCTCCTGTAGTATTGGCTGAAATAGCATCATCCACCGATTTTAAAATACCTCGAAGGATATTTAATTCAGCGTTATCCGGTTTTGCTCGGTTAAACAAGCGCCTTAGACGACTCATCAACAATTTTGGTTTAGCTGGGTCGAGAAAACCAATGCTTTCTGTAGTGCGTTGCAGATGCTGATAAAATCGCTCCATATTTTCAATGGTGGCAAGTTCAGCTGTTTTTTTCACTTTCGAACTAGCCGTTATATTGGTGATTTGGCCATCCTTGGATTGTAGCGATTTCATTCGCAATTCATAACAGATCAATTGCACCGCCATAGCCAAATTTAATGAACTGTATTGCGGATTAGCCGGGATACAAACATGTTTATGACAAAGCCTTAATTCTTCATTGGTTAAACCGGAGTTCTCACGGCCAAAAACTACAGCAACCTGCCCCACAGCATATTCAGATTCAAATAAGTCAGCCAACTCGGCTGGAGCAACCATTGGCCATTGCAAATACCTGTTTCTAGCACTCGCTGCTATTACCCAATGCTTCCCCTCTAGAGCAGCTTCAAGCGTATCAACCACCCTTGCTTTGTGTAAAATATCGTCTGCACTCGCAGCGCGTTCGGTGGCTTGTGCAGAAGGAAATCGTTTTGGAGCAACCAGCACCAACTTGCTGACGCCCATCGTTTTCATCGAACGAGCGACAGCACCAATATTACCAGGATGCGACGGCGAAACTAAAACAATGGTGACACGTTCTAACATGTATTCAATAATAAATGTATACAAATGGTGTGCGATCATAGCAAAACCTGAGCAAATTAAAAGGGTATTATTATTTAAATAAGCTATCTTGTTTTAAAAAAACCGAAATTCATCAAACCTGTCCGGCGTAAAGCGATATCTCTATGGTTTCTCACGGGTTTCTGCTATGATCGCGGCTGCTTGCCGAGGATGATGATTAATTGAAATCATTGTCACTGTTCTTTAATATTAGCCCGTGATTTCATTGAATATTACGGACTGGAAACCGGGTAATACACTATGGAACCGCTACTCAATATTGCTGTGCGCGCAGCGCGTGCGGCTGGCAATATTCTCAGACGCTCACAGGACAATCTCGATCGCGTTCACTGGACAGCAAAAGGTAGAAATGATTATGTCAGCGAAGCAGATCGAGCTGCCGAACTGGTCATAATTGAAACCATCAAACAATCGTATCCCGATCATGCTATTTATGCTGAAGAATCCGGACATTCTGGCAATGAAGATTCAACTGTACAATGGATTGTCGATCCGCTGGATGGCACCACAAATTTTATCCATGGCATTCCTCATTTTGCTGTCTCAATCGGTATCAAAGTCAAAGGGAAAATAGAACATGCCGTCATCTACGCGCCGATGACAGAAGAACTCTACACGGCAACCCGAGGCGCAGGTGCGGAACTGAATAACCATCGTATCAGAGTAGGCAAACATATCGATCTACAAGATTGTCTATTAGCCACCGGCTTTCCTTTTAAAGATCATAATCGCCTCCCCTTATGGCAGAAAACTTTTGAAATACTCTTCGCCGATTGTTCAGATGTCAGACGTGCCGGATCAGCCGCGCTTGATCTGGCCTATGTGGCGGCTGGTCGATTAGACGGTTTTTGGGAATTCGATCTAAAACCCTGGGATATTGCAGCAGGTGCGCTTTTAATCATTGAAGCTGGCGGTATTATCGAAGACTTGAATGGCAAGCCAAACTATCTGGAAA
>CAZKUH010000323.1:0-3570 GCA_964555895.1 uncultured Enterobacterales bacterium | reverse complement strand
TGACAAAGGGTACAGGGTCGGGATGCAAGGTTCAAAAGAATACTGTCATCCTGAGCGTAGTCGAAGGATCTTAAAAAGAATGTCATCCTGAGCCTGTCGAAGGATCTTGATGTTGTTACTTAGTATGGTTGAATTTTGATGAGAACTTTTTATGAATAACGAATCAAGTTTGCTGGAAACAGATATTCTGACTTATTTAAAACGTCACCAGGAAAAGGACATGCTCCGTTTTTTGACCTGTGGCTCTGTAGATGATGGCAAAAGTACTTTAATAGGTCGTTTATTGCACGATTCGAACATGATTTTTGAAGATCAATTAGCAGCCATAGAAAAAGATAGTAAAAAATCCGGCACTCAAGGCGATGAAGTTGATTTAGCTTTATTGGTTGATGGCTTGCAGGCTGAGAGAGAACAAGGCATTACTATTGATGTTGCTTACAGATATTTTGCGACTGAAAAAAGAAAATTTATTATTGCAGATACACCGGGTCATGAACAATATACCCGCAATATGGTGACAGGTGCTTCTACCTGCGATTTAGCTATTATCCTGGTAGATGCTAGAGAGGGTGTTAAAATCCAGACCCGTAGACATAGCTTTCTGGTTTCATTACTGGGCATCAAGCATGTCATTATAGCCGTGAACAAGATGGATCTTGTTGATTATAATCAAGATGTGTTTGATAGCATCAGAAGCGAGTATTTGGCTTTTAGTCAACAGCTTGAAATCCCAGATATTCAGTTTATTCCTTTGTCAGCTCTAAAGGGAGATAATGTTGTTCACCGGGGTGAAAAGCTTAACTGGTACCATGGTTCATGTTTATTGAATCTTTTAGAAACCATCTCCATTTCTGAAACTCAAAATACTACGGATTTTAGATTTCCGGTGCAGTATGTTAATCGACCTGATTCTGAATTCAGAGGGTTTAGTGGTAGTGTATCCTCAGGAAAAATAAAAGTGGGTGATGAAATCATTGTTCTTCCATCCAGGCAAATTTCCCATATTGAATCGATTGTCACTTTCGATGGCGAGTTAGATTCAGCACAGGTTGGTCAATCAGTGACCCTAAAATTAACTGATGAAATCGATATTAGTCGAGGGGATATGCTCTGTAAGCCGGATAGTCTAGCACAAATTAGCCCGAAACTTGCCGCCTCGCTAGTCTGGATGTCAGAAAATGCATTGATGCCAAACAAACAGTATAATCTGAAATTTTCCACACAAACTACTTCGGGTAGTATAGATGAAATAATCCATAGAATAGATGTGAATAGTATGGAAAAAATAGAAGCCACACATTTAAAAATTAATGAAATCGGTTTATGTCATGTGAAATTAACGCAATCTGTGGTTTTTGATAGTTATCAAAAAAATCGTCAAACAGGTGCTTTTATCATTATTGATCGATTGAGCCATGCAACTGTAGCTGCGGGTATGATCCTTCGAGCTTTAGAAACTGAAGATCAAGAAAGTAGACAGGAAAACATATCTCCTTTTGAGCTTGAATTTAATGCGCTTATCCGAAAACATTTTCCACATTGGGATTCTAGGGATATTAGTTTGGAACGTCCCTTTGTCATTCCGCCTGTGGTTGAGGAATCTTGACCTAGTCTAAGATCCTTCGATTGCGTCCAGGATGACAAAAGCTGTATTTTTGTCATCCTGGGGCCATACCTTTTGGCATCCCGACTGTAGCGGAGGCATTTTGTTTTAAGACCCTGCGAAAAGCGCGCCAAAGCATTCACCTTGACAACGGGGTAAGCTTTCAGGATGTCAGAATTTTAAAACTAATTTCCCGGTAATTTTTCCTGCTATTCTCTACACTTCTTATCACAGCCTGAGTCAGGCAATATTAATAATATTACTGGGGGATTCGTCTTTATTGGCTTGGTAAATAACATCACATAAATCAGAGGTAGGAGAAAAATCGGTTGGTGCTTTAATTAAAAGTTCTCTTACCAGTTCATGATTTTGACTGCTACAGGCATTATCTAATTGTGTTAATAATTCTTTTAATTTAGTCCAGTTTAAAAACTTTTCATGTGCTTTTAATATACGACTATGTTGTGTATCCGATACGTTTTCACCACCGACCAATAATTCCTCGTAAAGTTTTTCACCTGGCCGCAGCCCCGTATATTCAATTTCAATGTCGCCTTCGGGGTTCTCTTCATCCTTTAATGTTAATCCAGATAAACGAATCATTCTTTTGGCCAGTTCTGTAATTAATATAGGCTCACCCATGTCCAGTAAAAAAACATCACCACCGGTACCCATGGAACCTGCTTGAATGACCAGTAAAGCCGCTTCTGGTATGGTCATAAAATATCTGATGATGCGTGGATGTGTGACGGTGATGGGTCCGGCATTTTTTATTTGTTCCCGAAACAATGGGACAACAGAACCCGAAGATCCTAAAACGTTTCCAAATCTAACCATGCAATAGGTCGTATTGGGGTGGATGGTTGAGAAGGCTTGCAGTACTAATTCTGCCATTCTTTTGGTGGCACCCATGGTGTTTGTTGGGCGAACCGCCTTGTCGGTTGAGATTAAAACAAAGGTATTTACTTGGGCGTCTGCTGCGGCTTCAGCCGTATTTAAAGTGCCAAATATGTTATTTCTCACGCCTTCAATATTATTTTCTTCGACCAGTGGTACATGTTTATACGCTGCTGCATGATAAACAGTATCGATAGCAAAAGTTTTCATTGCTGTAAGCAAACGGGAACGATTTTGAACGGAACCCAAGATTGCGACAAGTTGTACTTGAAGATTATTTTTTCGTATTTTTTTGGATAGAATTTTTTCAATTTGATACAACGAAAACTCACTGATTTCATAAAGCAACAGTGTTTTTGGTCGCAATAGAATTATTTGACGACAGAGTTCTGAACCGATAGATCCACCTGCGCCAGTCACCATCACCTGTTTGCCGGTAATACATTGCTGTAGAAGATTTTCTTCTGCGGGTACAGAATCCCGACCCAGTAAATCCTCAATATCCACATCTTTTAATTCGTCTATTCTGGCTTTACCGCTAACGATATCAGACATGCCCGGCATGGTTTTGATTTTAGCGTTTGAGGACTCTAACATTTTCAGGATCTGTTGGCGTCTGCATTTGGACGCACTTGGAATGGCAAGGAGTACTGTTGAGCTTCCAAATTTTGCTAGAAGTTGTCCAACTTCAGTACTGGGATAAACGTAAATACCTTCAATGTTAGTACCATGAAGAGAAGTTTTGTCATCTATAAAGGCAACAGGACTATACTCCTTACCTCTTTCGAGGGCGACAGAAACCTGGATGCCGGCTGAACCTGCACCGTAAATAATAACTTTGTTCATTGAACTTGCATGAGCCAAATTGAATATTTTTTTAACAATGACTCTGATACCGGCAATAAATAATGTGGCAAAAGCCCAGTATATAAAAGCGGTGGCTAAGGGCCGGTTATTCACAAGAGAGGCAGGTAACAGGAAGATGGTCAAGGCACCTATAGCAACAGCAACAGCACGGGGGCCGAGCGCATCGTCTACGACGCCGACGCGAGCGCCGGCTGGGACGAGCC
>CAZKUH010000322.1:0-3599 GCA_964555895.1 uncultured Enterobacterales bacterium | reverse complement strand
AATAGTACTCGCTGGAAGAGTCAGCTGACCTTGGAAAATCTGGGTATGGCAAGTCTTGACCCTTCAGGTTTAGGTATGATGGAGCTATGGCGGTATGCAAATTATTTGCAGAGAAACCAACTTCAGGCAGGCAAGTTTTTAGTTGCTTTTTGGCGCAAGATTTTTCAACCCTTTTCTATTGCAGTGATGTTGTTTCTGGGCAGTAGCTTTATTTTTAGTTCGTTACGTCAAACCGGATTAGGTGTCAGAATTCTTTCAGGAATTTTAATTGGCTTAGGTTTTTATCTTTTTAATGAAAGTATGGGATCGGTGGCTATTGCCTATCACTTGCCAGCAGTCATTGGGGCATCAATACCGATAATATTTTTTGGGGGAATTGCTTATTGGCGCTTGAAGTTAATCAATTGAGTCCATCCAATTTATTTCGGACTAATTTTTTTAATACTCGCTGGAGGCTAATCATTTTTTTTAAGGGAGAGGGTGTTGGATAACAAATCTTGCACCGCTTTTTTTTCTTTATTAAAAGGGATCATCAATAGACCTAACCCGACAAAACCGGAGATGAAACGAATAAAACTATTTTTCCAATTTAAAGGTTTGCCTTCCTCGTCAAAAACAAACAAACCCCAAGGTCTCATCCCTAAAGTTTGTCCGCCTTTAATCCATGAAATAGCAAAATAGCCGAACCATAAACCAACCAAATAGAGTTGTATCAGTAACCCCCAACCCCATTGCCAGAGCAGGTGTTCTTCATTAATTGCCTGGATACCTAAAATAGCGACCAAGACTGCATATAGTGCAATCCATCCTGCCAACATAATGGAAACCACAATGAGGACATCATAAATAAGCGCAAAAAAACGACGCCAAAAACCAGCGGGACTAAAAGATTCCACAATATAGACTTATATTTAGTAATAGATGTCGTGATTATAGCAAAATACTTGACTCAGCAGGTATTTTTCATGATTTCCTGACATTATTTTCCGACATGATTGGTTGGTCCATTTTAAGGAAAAGCCTGCAACCTTGGTCTACACTTAATGCTGTGTATTCAGCAATTTTCTGCAAACAAGGTTTTAGTATTATGAGTCAAGAGATATTCACCTTCTGGAATGGTGATAGCATGTTTGCTGTTGAGGTTTCCAGTATTCTTTCAACACAGCAGTATTTACAGGATGAGAGGCCATTGCCAGTTTCGGGTAAGGGCTTAAAAGGTGCCGTTATGTATCGCAATGAACCGACGCCTATTTTTGATTTTGCGGAATCCATGGGACTGGCATCTCCTTTTGAGGAAAATCAACAGTTGATCCAAATGCTGGTGGACAGAGAGCAGGATCATATCGGCTGGATGAATGCGCTGGAAAATAGCATAGTTAATGGTTCACCTTTTGAAAAAGCGACTGACCCGCATAAATGTGCTTTTGGAAAATGGTACGATAAATTTCATTCTCGTGATGAAGAGCTGACTCGAGTGATGAAAAAATTTGATGTGCCACACAAACACATCCATTCTCTAGCTAAAAAGCTGTTAAACTTGCGTGATAAAGGTGAAACAAAACAAGCGTTAGCAATTTTGTCTGAGGAACGATTGATCACGATGTCCCGCTTGTTAAGACTTTTTGAGGAAGCCAGAGGTTATATTGTTTCAAGCGAGAGACCGGTGGTTATGTTTGTCACCAAGGACGGCGTGAAACCTCTTCTGGGGCTGGTCATTAATGAAATTTCAGACGTTCATGTTATAGAACCTGAAGATATCATGCCTTTAGAGAGCATCAGTATTGGTTCAGTCATCCGTTCAGATAAAGTAGGCCCCATGGTAAAAGGTTTTATAAAAAAAGAAAATCTGGAATGTCTATTATTGGAACCGGAGAGATTGTTGGAAGTGGCGTAGAGCAAAACAGATACCTCTAATTATTTTTTAAAAACACCCCAAGCAGGTAAACTTTCGTCATGAGTCTCATCTATCGGTTGTTGAACCTCAGCAAAAAAATGACAAAACGACCACTGAAGTTTATTGTCGTCATGAGCTTCTTTTTCGTGCTGCCAATCAATGGTTATTCTGCTGATTGCTCAGTCAACAGGCAGGGGAGTCATGCGCCGGTTTTGCAGCAATCTCTTGCCATAGGGACACAACTGAGTATTGAATTGCCCCAAGGTGAAAGTACTTTACTGCTGAGCTGTGATAGTACTGAAGTGGGCGTTTTCAGTTTTTCTCATACATCCATCTCTCAGCACGCCTTACAAATTGATGGTATGAGCATTTTGCCTCTTACAACTAATCAGATTAGTTATCATACCCCTGCGTCTTCTTTTTTGGCCAGATTAAATATAAACAAAGAGATACCCGGTAAAGTTATTCTGAAGTGGTCATCACTAAATGCGTTTATTGAATATAATCAGAAAAATGCGTTTGTTGTCAGTCTTTTTTTTGGTGTGACCGTTGCTTTGGCCGTTTATGTTTTGATCCTTGGGCGGAATCTCAAGGAAAGAAGATTTTATTACTATAGTTTTTACATGTTCTCTGTAACTATCTTTTTCATGTTGCAGGAAGGACAATTAAACTTGTTTTTAGCCAACAGTTTTGGGCAAAATAAAATAGTCACACAAATGTTTTTTGCTGGATTAACTGTATTTTTAGGCGCACGTTTTCTCATTAGACAGTTGGATTTAGACAAATTGTGGCCTAAACTCAGTTTGTATTTACTGCAACTTCCAGCAAATATCGTTTTGCTTCTTTCCTTTATTATATGGGTTGTGGATATTCCCTGGCTTATTAAAATCAGTGCGGTTATTTCTTATGCAACACTTTATATTATTACCGGCAATGTTTTTCTAATTGGTCTGGCGGCTAAACGGAAAGTACCAACGGCAAACATTGTATTTTTAGCAATAATTATTTTATTGGTCGCCATGGTTATTCGGGTAGCTATACCGGATATGAATATCTTTATCCGAAAATATGTGCTGTTTTTTTCTATAACGTTGGAATCTTTACTGCTTGCGATGGCAACTTCAGAAACAATCAAACAGATTAGCTACCAAGGCAAACAAGCGCAAAAAGAAGCGATAACCGATGAATTATGTAACATCTACAATCGACGAGGCTGGATCCAGCAAGCAGAGAAAATATTAGCGCAACACCAGGAATATGGTGGTTATTTTGTTGTATTTTATATCGATCTCAATAAATTCAAACAGATTAATGATCGATACGGACATCATGTGGGAGACGAAGTCTTGATGGCAATCTCCATGCTGATAACCCACCAGGTGAAAAGATCCGATCCGGTAGGGCGAATAGGAGGAGATGAATTTGTCGTCATCAGTTATTTTAAAAATAAAAAGAATAGTGGCTACATACTGGATAGACTGAAACAAAAATTAGAGAGAACGCTTATACAATGTTCGGCAGGTGAAATAGAGATCACTTCCAGCGTGGGGATTCAAATCTATAGTGAGCCACCAGAGGGCATAGATCAGGTATTAAAAGAAGCTGACCAGATCATGTATGAGCATAAATTGGCATTTGATTAAAAAATATTCGTATTTTATTAAATTTAGATTGATTAGATAGCTATACAGTATGGCATGCAAAA
>CAZKUH010000321.1:0-3606 GCA_964555895.1 uncultured Enterobacterales bacterium | reverse complement strand
AATTCCAATCGAACCTGCCCCGATACGAACCAGGCAGAATTATATGGCTTTAAACCAACATATTATCGAATATATGGATCAGCAGTAGAGACAAGGCCTAGATCCGTATCATCATCACGGTACATAGTTATTAAACCTGCGGCAGTATCATCAACCACATAAAAGGCTGTGAATTGAGCGTCAACAGGAATATTGATGGGATCGTAGCTTGCAGATATAACGATGCTCAACAATGTCACTGTTGTACCGACCATAGAGGTCGAACCATCAGCAGCTAACATTGGATCCACTGCTGTACCCATACCATCTAGCCAGGTTACTGTTTTCGTACTACCCTTAGTCACAACCGCCTCTATATCTTTAGTGGATGAAGGGGGGGCTGAACAAGTAGTATCACCTGCGTATATAGCGGAAGAATTCAACCATGCGGCACCTGTTATGACCAATGAATCTATTTCACCTTCACTAAACTCGTTTATGTAACAACCTGTTTTATACGTTCCATTCAAGGCATGTGAGGCACCAGATACAGTCACAATAGAAATCGCACCCGATGGCGCTGGTGTCGCTGGCGGAGTAATAGGTGTAATACCTTCATCAAATCCCATATCAAGATCACTAGCATCGGTAAAAGTAACTGTTCCAGCACTCGTATCTAAAATAACTTTCAGATCATCCATCACTGCATCTATGCCTTTACCATCAGCTGAAAAAGATGATGTAAATAAATCATAACCAGCAGCATCAATACCTTGCGCTGTTATCTGTGTTTCCAGATTTGCACGCACAATCCCTTCAGCATCATCTATCGCAGCAGCTGTAACACCTGCTCCATCCCATCCAACATACAATGCATTAAGATCTTTTTTACCATAAGCCAAAAACATCGCTGTATTAGTCATCGGTGTCAGGTTTACGGTCTGACCATTCTGGCTGGCGAACGAGTACAACTCCGGCCCACTGGCTGGCATTATCTTCAACAGATACGGCGGTGTCATACCAGGCACATCTAATTTAAAACTACCATCCACACCGGTGGCTACACTTTTTTCAACACCTTTCGCATCTTTCACAAAAACGGTACCACTAATCGGTGCACCAGTTGCAGCAGTGCCCGTTAATGTACTCGGTGGCGGCGTTGAGTCGCTGCTGCTACTGCAACCACTCACTAAAGCCATTGCCGATACGGCAAAAAATATCGAAGCTATTATTTTTTTCATCACGATTCCTTAAATTAGAAGTTTATATTTTTTATTTTTTTATCATTTCTTTTACTGCTTATCGATATGTGTAAAAACAGTAATACACACAAAAGTATAGTTACTAACAATGCCGTCGCAATTATCCAGAAAGCCTAAGTCTTTTGGCTTAGAAGCTTGCTGACACGGCGTTTCACACGACTACCCATTGAACTGAATCTAATAAGAAAGCCATTAATCAACGATGCGTTATTTTCTGGTGAAGTCTTCCTGCTGCTTGAAGCTGCTTTTACTTACGGCATAAAAAAGGCTGGTTAAACCAGCCTTTTTTAGTCAGCAAACAATCCTGTTAATAGGAAGCGCGTGTAGCAATAGCGCCTGACTGACCGACCAGGGTATAACCACTACTTTCCAGAATCAGGTCTGTCATCGGCGTACGGATACCGGTTTCCAGCAAGGTCAGTGTTTTGAGATCCGTCGAGGTAATAATGAACGTTCCTCTGTTAGAGCCAACATTATCACTTACATCTTCAAACACTAAGATATATCTCGTACCGTCATATTCAATATCACTGACCTGGCCGGCCCATTGATCAATACTCTTGTCAACTTCTGTTTCCAGCGTCCAGTTAGAGCCATCTGTTGAGGTATAAACGCCAACCTTATTGTTAAAGTTATCAACGGTGGTAATGTACTGACCGTTAACGTATTTCAGGTAACTGACATTTGTGTTGGCACCCATGCCGGCAACGACTGCGTCTGTGTAGTTTATTCCGTCGCTAGAGACAAGAATCTTGCCGCCGCCACCAAACAATGAATCATCCGTTTTGGCGTACACTCCGCTCTGCGGCGTGTAATCGGGGTAATCAGGCTGATCGGTCTTGATACTCCAGTTCATACCATCTTCGGAATAAGCCTGTCCAGCCGTGTAAATATTCGGCGCGCCACTGGTAAAGTTAACTTTACCGTAAGCCGCCATACTCATCAATTTAGTGCGCGTATCAATATAAGAAAATGATGCATCAGCAGGATACTGACCCGCACCAATCGCTGTCCAGTTTATGCCATTGTCAGTCGATTCCATGCCTGAATAACTGACAAATCGTGAATTATCGGCATCGTAATACACATAACTACCTGGTAACGATAATGCACTACCCAGGCTCCAGTTAGTCCCGTCTGTGGTTGTGGCCGCAATCAATTGCTGGTTTGTAACGTTCTTACCAAAACCATAAATGGTGGTGCCATCATAAGCCAGTTCATTAATCACGATACTCGACAGATTAAACTCTTTACTTATAGTCCAGCTTACCCCGCCATCAGGCGATTTAGCGACTAAGCCACCCAAATCTGTCGCATACAGATCCGTACCGACAACCAATACATCTCTAATTTCTCTGTTATATAACCATGATGCCTGTGAGGTCCAGGTTTGACCATCGGGTGACGTTAAAACAGTACCCGACGCACCCACAGCGATAAACTGTGTTCCTGTCCAGACAATATCATTTAATACGGCACCGGCTGGCTGTTGCGTCCAGTTAGTACCGTCATAACGAACGATTGATCCACCGGTGGTGATCGCCACCAGAACACTGTCACTAGCGCCATTGGTTACCGCTTGTGAAAAACTACCCGCTATTCCAATACCGAAATCCGTTTGTAGATTCTCAGTGTTAAAGACAATACCATCGCTACTCTTTACTACCGTTAATGCGCTACCAGCAAAATAGTAAGTTGTGCTGCCTAACTGCGCAGATGCTGATATGGCAGAAGCATTCGTTGCATTGTATGAAAGCGCTTTCGTCCAGTTAACACCGTCATCAGAATAGGATAAACCGTTAGTGCCCGAAGCAATAAAACGTGTGCCATCATTGATCAGCGATATTACATTGCCAACAAAAATATCGGGAATTACTGTCCAGTTAGCACCCGCGTCTATACTGCGATACAGGCCTGAACCATTAGCAACATAAAGTGTTGCATTATAGTTTAGGTAGGCACCAATCGAACTTTTTGGTGATACCGACGTAGTATCCAATGTCCAGTTTGCTAAATCAGGCGAGCTATAAGCCAATATACCCTGCCCCTTAAATAAAACCGACTTCGTCAAACCAGTCACTAGCGGAGTATTTTGCTGCAATGAAGGCAAAGTAGCCGCTGCCACCGAACTCCAGCTAACACCATCCGTTGAAGTATAAACTGCCCCCGGGCTACCGCTAACAGCCACGAACCCATTTGATGAAGAGTACGATATTGCAACTACATTTGCTTGCACCACCGCACCGCTAACGGTTGTCTAGTTAATGTCGTCACTGGAATATATTATGCCACCAAAATTAATACCTTCAAAGTTCTATTCGCCAAAGATAAGATATTAAAACCTACTAGCCCGGCCAACCACCCC
>CAZKUH010000320.1:0-3607 GCA_964555895.1 uncultured Enterobacterales bacterium | reverse complement strand
GATTATGTGCTGGAAAGATTAAATCAGCTTGAAAGTGTTGATTGCTTGGCCAGTGATGGTACTTTTTATTCTTTTCCACGAATTCAAAAGCTCATAGACGCATCTAATGAAATTTCCAATGACGTTGAATTTGCTGCATTTTTATTAGAAAAGGTGGGGTTGGCATTAGTACCCGGTTCGGCTTTTGGTGCGCCAGGATTTGTACGGATTTCCTATGCTGCGAGTATGCAAACATTGCATAGCGCCCTTGACCGGTTTGAAAAAGCGAGCAAAATGTTAATCAATCCTTGATATTCAGTATTGACCTGCGGAGAAAGAATGATTATTATGCACGCCGTCCTTCAGCGGACGGATTTTATTCCCCTTTAGTTCAGTTGGTAGAACGGTGGACTGTTAATCCATATGTCGCTGGTTCAAGTCCAGCAAGGGGAGCCAAATTTAAAGCCGACTTCAAAGTCGGCTTTTTTGTTTGCTTATTTTGAATATTTGCGGTTAATATGATAGCTCGCATTGAGCAAATATTTTAAAACAGCGGGTCAATCTATTGAAATTTAACCCCGGTATTAAAAGACCCGTTATTATCCATCTTCAGCTGGTTTATCAGCCAGAATGAGAAAATAAAAATTATGCGTAGCTTCCTCAAAGAGCACGGCCTGGTGATTGTTTTATTAGTGTTAATGACACTATTGGTATTTTTGGGTGACGCTGCCAGAGAACTACTCAGATATGATGTTCCGCTAATTCAATCTGGCCAATGGTGGCGATTTTTTACTGCTAACCTGGTTCACACCAATGCTATCCATTGGACCTTGAATGCGGTTGGGGTGATCCTGATTTGGTGGATTTTCCATTTGCAACTCACACCTTCACGCTGGCTGTTATTCTTTTTGATCATCGCACCCACTCATTTGCTGTTACTATACTGGTTTGCACCCGATCTGAAATGGTATGTGGGTTTTTCCGGTATCATGCATGGGTGGTTGGCAGCCGCTGCCATATTTGATATTCGGAGCCGTTACTGGGTAGGATACTTGCTTTTTATTGGCCTCTGGGGCAAAGTTATTTGGGAGTTTTTGTATGGTTCCAGTACTGGCGTAGAACAATTAATTGGCGCAAGTGTCGCCACCGATGCCCACTTATCCGGCGTTATCATGGGCACGTTAATCGCGCTCCTTTGGCCAACAAGCTGGATCCGGCTCGAAAAAATTCAATCTTTACATTTTCATCCCAAAAGAGAAAACTAAATCCATAAACGGGGGCCGAGACAATTGTCTTGATAGTTTTTCAACAAGCCTGTTGTTTAAATTATTGCTCAGTTTAACTTTTATGCTGATTGAATTGGAGAGCTTAACAATTGGCTTAGTTTTTATTGTTGACGTCAGCCCCGGAGGAATATTTGTACTTAATCAGCAACGTGAGTAAAACAAATACGCCGATAAAAACAACACCCACCAGGTTCTGTAGTAAGTCAGGAGAAAAAACCAAAATAAATCCGTGACCTTTTATTAATCCGGAAAAACTCGAAACACAAAATGGAATTAAAAAAAGTCGAAATGACTCCCAAAATCGAGTTCTTAATCGATGCATAGTGATATCGCCGGTACTCAACATCAGTGCAATACCCACAACCCCGGCAACACCAATAGCCGTACCCCATAGATACAAGTTGATCTCAAAGTGAAAAATCGACATCACTAGATACCAGATAAGGTAACACCACAATATTATTTTTGTTGTATTCAATTGTGCAATATAACGCATAATCGATGAATTCATCTAACTTGTTTCACATATAATTTAATAAATATCATGGTTGTTTAATTGATTTTATGAGGTCTGAAGTTCTGCGCAGATTCATGTTAAATCAATTTGAATGGCATTGCAATTTCGTTTGAAATCAGGAGAACAATCTGAGCAGAATAAATTAACTTCTCAAAAATAATAAAGGATATCAGGACTAAAAACAGGATGTAAGTTTATAAAAAACGACAGACCCGGTCTGTCGTTAAGTGCATTGATTAGTAAAACTGAAATAATTTTCTATAAAGTGATTTTATTTCTGTTTTTTTCAACGGTAGCGACGCCGATACCTTTGACATTCGCTAATTCTTCAATCGCCTTAAAAGGACCGTGATCTTTTCGATAGCTCACAATCGCCATCGCACGTTTCAGACCAATGCCTTTTAACACAGACGAAAGCGCCTCTGCACTCCCATTATTCAGGCTGACTTTCTCCATAACCTGTAGAACGGCTGCTGAACTTGGCTTTTTGGCAAAAGTAGATGTTGCAGAGATCATTAACAGTGAAATAAAAAAGATTTTTATTAAAGTTTTCATATTTTCCCTCCTGGAAAAATTGCTGATGCCGTCTTGGCACTGCCAACATTAATCGCTTTATTTCAACCTTGCAATAGCCTCACACAACATAACGCTAATATCTTACAAAACCCATAGTAAAATGATGGCAATATTGCATATAATTGCATACTGCGGTACAAATTTTTGTTTGACTGAGTAAACTGTTCAAGCGTTATCAACACCCTGAATTTTCCATTTATTCCAGCGGAGGATCTCCATAATGATTTCAGTTCGTTTTTCGGCCTCGATGCTGATATCCCTGATACTGACTGCATGTAGCGCTAGCTCTGCTCCTCAGATTTCTACACCACCGTCGCCCAAACAATCTAAAGCCGCATTATCCTCACGTTTTGTTATTGACGGTATCGCTGATTTTTCTGTTTTCGATCAGATCATGAATCAAATGGTGCAAATTAGGGGTAATCTGGGTACCGGCGCTCAGGTAAGAAATATTAAGGTTGAATGGGGTGTCCTCAATGATGACCGTGATATTTATTTGGCTGTACGCTGGAGCGACCCTACACATAATAACAAGCTGTCTCAAAATCCAATAAATATTGATATTATTAAATTGATTTTGGACAGTAATAAAAGTGGGATTGTGGATGATAACGATGATGAACATGTCATTGCCGCTTCCGGTTCAAGTTCTTATTATCTTGATCAATACTTTTTGGGTGGCTCCGATGTTGATGATGAAATTGGTGATGGCCAGGCTCGACTAAAATATAACAGCAATACATTTGAATATGTGGCTGAATTTTTATTTCCCCGAACTAACGATAAAAATGGCCAAGATGGTATCCTCGATGCGACAACCCCTTTTAATCTGATCTTTATCGATAACCTTCAATTACCTGCTATAAAGGGCAATCTAGGCACATTATTTCCCTCGCTAGAAGATACCACAGCCTGGTCAACGTTTAATATAACGACTGGCGACATCTTTCAATATGCCGACATTCCAAGTGGATTAACGGGTTTAATTGCCTTCATCAGTGATCATGAAGCGGGTAGTAATGGTGATATTTATACTTTTGATCCTGCCACTGGCAAGGTAAATCGTCTGACCAACTTACCCAATTTTTTTAAAGATAATATTTCTTTATCCCATGATCGAACTCGGATCGCCTTTCATGGCGCAGCAAATTCCTCTGCCTTTGATCAATATGAAATAGATACCCATACTACCTAAAAATGCAGGATTTCAGAGTGCCTGAGAGCATTCAATTTGAGACGCATGAATAAG
>CAZKUH010000319.1:0-3612 GCA_964555895.1 uncultured Enterobacterales bacterium | reverse complement strand
GGATCATCACTTTTATTGTCAACAATACCAATATTTTCTTCATCCAGTCCGGCTTCGTCAATACCCATCAAGCGGACGTTTGAAACATCTGAAACCATATGATGATATTCCGTCAGTTCAATACCCATTTCCTGGGCAATTTCTTCGTCCCTGGCATCTTTACCTTTGCGGTTTTCAATGACCGAAATAGCCCGTGTTATTTCACGACCTTTACGATGTACCGAGCGCGGCGACCAGTCACCCCGTCGAACTTCATCAAGAATAGCGCCTCGTATGCGGATCCCGGCATAGGTTTCAAAACTGGCACCTTTGGCGTGATCAAATTTAGTCGAGGCTTCCAATAAACCAATCATGCCAGCCTGATAGAGATCGTCGAGTAAAATATTCGCGGGTAAACGCGCCATTAAATGTAAAGCTATTCTCTTCACCAATGAAGCATGTTGTAATACCAATAAATCGGCATTTTGCACATGGTTATACATACCGACACCATTAGCCAACATCTACCCCAGCGCTCCTTGTACCAATCGCTCCATAAAGAACTCAATATTTCCTCTGGCAGTAGAAGGCATGGGCCAATCATCAACCTTTTTTGCCAGTTGCTTAATCGCCACAGCAGCCGGAGAACGTGGGTAAGTTTGTACAAAAGGCTTCTGTTTGCGGATGGCATTTCTGACATTTTCATCGAAAGGAACCGAACCAATGTATTCAAGCCCCACATCTAGAAACCGATCGGAGACGGCGGTTAATTTTGCAAATAAATGTCGCCCTTCCTGAGGACTCCTCACCATATTGGCCAACACTTTGAAGTTATAAATATTATGATCCTGGCTGAGAACCTTAATTAAAGCGTAAGCATCAGTTATTGAGGTCGGTTCATCACAGACCACCATCAAAACCTCTTGGCTTGCCATGGTAAAGCTAATGACGTTATCGGCAATACCAGCGGCCGTATCGACGATGAGGAAATCAATCTGTTCACTGAGAGAACTGAACGCTCGAACCAAACCAATATGTTCCATTTCGCTCAAGTGCACCATGGATTTGGTCCCCGAAGCAGCCGGTATTATTTTCATACCTTCCGGCCCCGAAATAATGATATCCTGGAGATCACATTCTCCTTTTAAAACGTGCGATAAGTTCCTTTTTACTTTAAGCCCCAACATAACATCCACATTTGCCAGACCCAGATCGGCATCAAGCAACATCACACGATGTCCTGTCATCGCCAAGGCAACAGCCATATTGACAGAAATATTAGATTTCCCCACACCACCTTTACCGCCAGTGACTGAAATTACTTTAACAGGTTTTGTCATTCTTCTTCGCCTCAAACCATCTGCCTGGTCCTGTAAATACATCTTTTATTCAGCTCTTTTATGTCGATATATTGTATCGGTATATTGCACCGGTATATTTTACAACATTAACCCGCTATTTTTAGTTCCTGTGCAATACGCCAATCATCTTGCGTTTCTGCTGGGTAACTATTTGCCAGATTTATCGCTTCAGTCACCAAATCATGCGCCCTTGCTGGATGTATATCATCCGGTACATTCTGGCCATTAGTAATAAAGCTGACTGCCAGTCCTGTTCTGATCAAAGTTGTCAAAGCAGGGCCTAAACTTGTCGCCTCATCCAGTTTGGTCAATATGGCGCCATCCAACTGTAACTCACCAAACCTTTGGACCGATTCATTTGTAGCGGCTAGTTGCGCCGTCGCTGACAGTACCAACAAGTTCCTGATATTTTCACCACTTCTGGTCAAACATGCAACCTGTTCTGCTAACCTTTTGTCTCTTTGTCCAATACCCGCAGTATCAATCAAAATTAAACGCTTCTCAGCAAGTCTTTGTAAGGTACGGTTCAACGATGCCGCATCTGTCACTGAAACTACCTGCACACCCATAATCTGCCCATAGACTGTTAACTGCTCATGGGCAGCTATACGGTAACTATCAGTGGAAATCATGGCAACAGAATCTACGCCATATTTTATTGCCGCCATCGCTGCAAGTTTTGCAATAGTGGTTGTTTTACCAACCCCTGTAGGTCCAACCAAAGCATAACAGCCACCTTGTTGCACCGGATCAAATTTTAAAATCTTTATATCATGCGCCATCGCAGCTGCAACCTGATACCAGGCATCTTTGAGTTCAGCAGATTGTTTTCTGTTAGTATAAACCTCAGCCAAACTGACAGGTAGACCCAGCGCCACCAATCTTTTGAGTAATTCTGCAGAAACCGGATCTGCCCCCAGTTTATGGGTCCAGCTTAATTCGGCTAATTGTGATTGTAACAGGCCTCTAATTAATTCAAGCTCATCCTTAACGCCTGAGATAACCGGATCAACACCCCATTTAAAGTCCTGCCTAGCGTTATTTTGATCTGCAAGCTGTTCATTTTTTCGCTCAACTGGCGCATAATCCCTGCTATTTTGAACCATTGCCTCATTTTCCAGTTCCCTCTTCGGCTTAATATTTTTTTGCTGGGCGACTTTCTCTAACGCCGCTCCAGACGGCAAAGGTAATTTATGGTTTTTAGTGGCAGATTTTTCCGACACTTCCATGGCTGAGGATAATTGTTGTCGCTGTAAAGTATCTTTAAACGTCTTTACTGGCGTAGAAAATGCTGTCTCAGTATTTAGTTTTTGCTTACTTGAAACTGCATGTAAAACATCAACAGTATCTGAATAATGTGGCCTACTGACCGCTGTTGTGTTTTGAGGAGATTGCTCTTTGTGTTTGTTTTTAGCCTCCCCCCTGTTGCGATGGCGAGGATCCAGCAATGATTGTTCATAATCAGTTGCCGCGACAATTTCTATACCACCATTCACACTATTGGTCGACAAAATCGCTGCTTCCGGCCCCATTTCCTTTGATACATCGGCAAGACCGCTACGCATATCTTTTGCAAAAAATCGACGTATTTTCATAAAATCTCCTCCAGATGAAAACTGTTTTTTAATATAAACATTTAGCATTCATCTTTTTATTCAACATGAATTACATTTTGCCCTAATGACGCATCAAATCTTTAGCGTAACGACCATCGATGCCAGATCATCTGCTACAACCACTGGTCACTCTTATCGACCACGCTTACTGACCGATTGTGGCGACAATCCTCACCTGTTTATTTTCAGGGATCTCCTGATAGGAGAGGACATGCAAACCTGGTGCGGCAAACCTTACAAATTTTGATAACATCTGCCGCAACATCGGATTGACCAGAAGAACGGCTGGTTGTCCTTGCATTTCCTGTTTCTGCGCACTCTCTTTTAATGATCGCTGCAATTTTTCTGCAAGCATGGGTTCAACACCACCCTCATTTCCTGAGACCTGTATGGTCTGTTGCAAAATCTGTTCCAAAGCTGGCTCCAGCGTGATAACCGGTAATTCTTCATTGCCAGGATTGATGGTTTGTACAATTAACCGTGATAAAGAGGTTCTTACCTGCTGGGTCAAAACGTCAGGTTCTTGACTTCTGGTCGCATTTTCCGCCAAAGTTGCCGCTATTGTTCTAATATCTCGCACCGGTATATGTTCGGTTAACAAATTCTGCATGACCTTGACAACAACACTCAAAGGCAGAGCATTTGGGACCAGTTCT
>CAZKUH010000318.1:0-3619 GCA_964555895.1 uncultured Enterobacterales bacterium | reverse complement strand
AAGCAATCGGATTGATGCATTAACTTACCTGAACTCAGGTTAACTAATTTAAAACATATAGAGGTATAACAATGAGTACTCCAATCTGGCAAAAAAATTCACAAGCCAATATTGATCAGCAGATCATGGAATATATGGCTGGAGAAGATATCCTGCTCGATCGGGAAATTTTTCTGTTTGATATCCAGGCTACCAAGGCACATGTCAAAGGCCTAGCATCCATCAATATTCTTGATCAAGATGAAACAACTGCTCTCCTCCATCAACTGGACAGGCTGGCCGAAGAATTTCAACAGGGATTGTTCCAACTAGACAATCGGTTTGAAGATGGTCATTCTGCCATTGAATTTTACCTGGTTGAAAAGTTGGGTGATACTGGTAAACGTGTACACACAGGGCGTTCGAGAAATGATCAGGTGTTAGTCGCACTGCGGTTGTTTTTGAAAGAGCAGTTATTCAAAATGGCCGACTATTGTCAACAAGCGGCTTCCGAGAGTTTAATTCAAGCTGAAAAATATCAGGACACGCCCATGCCTGGTTATACCCATTTACAACAAGCGGTAGTTTCAAGTGGTGGTATGTGGTTTGCTGGTTTTGCAGAAGCCATGATAGATAATCTGGCTTTAATTAAAGCTGTGACTCATTGGGTTGATACCAACCCACTTGGAACTGCCGCAGGTTATGGCGTTAACCTACCTCTCAACAGAGCGCTCATCACCAAAGAACTAGGTTTTTCTCGACTGCAAATCAACCCCATTTATACACAAAACAGTAGAGGTAAATTTGAACTCGCAGCGCTGTTTGCATTATCGCAATGTTTACTGGATATTCGCCGCTACAGTTGGGATATTTCTCTTTTTACTACCGCTGAATTTAATTTTGTTTCATTGCCTGATGAAATGACCACCGGCAGTTCCATCATGCCGAACAAAAGAAATCCGGATCTGATTGAATTGATGAGAGGTAGCTATGCCGTGATTCAAGCGGCAAAAGTAGAACTTGAATCCCTACTATCGTTGCCTTCTGGATACCAAAGAGATCTACAATTTTCCAAAGCACCCCTTTTCCGCGCGTTAAAACGTGGACTAGATACATTAGCATTATTTCCTCAGGTTATTGCCCAAACCCAACTAAACGAAGAGCCCTTAAGAAACGCCATCAACACCCCCATGTATGCTACCGATATGGCTATAGAACTCTCAGCTACAGGTATGCCATTTAGAGATGCCTATCAACAGGTTGTTGAACGTTATGAAGAACTGCAACAACGCACACCAGAACAAAGCATAGAGCAAAGAGTATCTCCAGGTGCCTGTGCTGATCTGATGTTAGATATTCTACGAGAAAGATTGCTGGCTTTGGAATAAAAATTGATGCCTCAATTCTTTAAATAAAATTCAAGTGGTTCCGGGTAACCCAAAGCATAGCCTTGCTGTAAACAAATACCCATATTTTTCAAAATTAAGGATTGCGACATTGTTTCTACACCTTCTACTAAAGTCTTGAAACCTTGTGATTGGATAAGTTGATGAATACTTGCTATCAATGAAGAATCATCCGCAAGTCTATGGGTAAATGATTGATCAATTTTAACGATAGAAGCCGGGATTTTATGTAAATAGGCAAGAGAAGAAAATCCCGTACCGAAATCATCAATACTCAAACAAAGTCCACTTTCGGCAAACCGATCAACAGAATTATTCTTATTATCTATATCCGATAACAATGCATTTTCGGTAAGCTCAATAATAATCGCATCCCGTGGCAAGTTGTATTGATTAAGTTTTTCCACGATATATTTAACCAATGTCGGATCGGTGAAATGAACACCGGAAATATTGATGGCCATGGTTATTTTATCAGCAGTATATTGGCGCAATTTTATTAAATCGGCAACAGCCCTTTCTATAATCCAATATTCAAGATCAGCAATGATGCCTGTTTCTTCGGCCACACAAATAATCTCCGCTGGCGGCACCCAGCCAAGCACTGGATCGTTCCACCGTAACAGCGCTTCAAACGAATCTATGTGGTTCAATTCAACATTATAAATAGGCTGATAATAAAGCATCAATCTTGACTGTGCCAATGCAGAAAATAAATGTTGTCCTATTTTACTTTGACGTCGCAAACCATTCTCCATGCCGTTAATGTAATTCACCCAACGTCTTTTCCCTTGTTTTTTTGCTAAATACATCGCAGCATCTGCACGTAAAATTAATTTGGAAAAATCATGACCATCTTCTGGATAATGAGCAATCCCAATACTTGCAGAAACCAGCATGGGTTGAGACTGTTCATTAAAATAAGGTCGATTGAGACTGTTAATTAACTTATTTGCAAGTTCATCAGAATTAATTAACATATCTTTTTCTTTAACAATCCAAACAAATTCATCACCACCATAACGGCAGGCAAAAGCTTTAGTATCTTTGATACTCAAGAGTCGTTGTGACAATGTTTTTAGAATATGATCACCAACGCTATGCCCCAAATAATCATTAATCATTTTAAAACCATCAAGATCGATATAAAAAATAACAAATCGGTCATTCTTCTTATTTTCTTTATTGAGCTCCCGCTCTAATCCCCGACGATTTAATAACCCTGTTAGCGGGTCTGTTATAGCTTCTCTGGCTGAAGACAATTCAGCAAGTTTTCGTTCATTGATATCAAATTGTTGCAACAAAATGGTCTGCTGGCCATTATCATTATGTGACATATTCGCGATCATTCGATGCCAACGTTGTCCATTTTTAGTGCTGACTAACACATCCATTTCGTAAGTTTCATGAGATTTTATTGACAATAAAAGTCCTTTTTTATCCCTACTATCTATCAATAATTGGTCTAAATCATAAGCATCGTCTAAAAATGTTTGGATGAAAGGTGGGTTGCCACTAATAAATCTTCCATGCAAATTGTAAGTAGACAGAATAACCACTGAATTCGGATTGGTTTTATTATCCAATAAATGGCCAGGAATAGCCTCACATAACAGTCCGATGCGGTTATTATCCAGAACAAAACCCGACATTTGACAAAAAGCCTCTTTTTGCACACCTTTTGGACTGTACTGCCACATCCTGGTCAAAGTTTTTTCTTGTTGGAATAACAGCTGGTAGTCTCGGAGTGTCTCCTGCACCGCTTTTGAAGTTCCGGGTTTAAAATCCCGGCTTGTCAGTTCTGTTAAAGAATCCGTCTGCCACATCTGCAGCGCGGCTTTATTTGCCCAACAGATTCTATAGTTATCAACATCATAGATCCATATTGCGCTCACCAGAGAATCTGAGACTTCATCCAAGCTCAAATTTTGTTGAGAATGATCATTTTCTTTTTGTTGCATGAGCAAATACCGTTCTGACTCCAGCAATAACCGCACTCCAGTTTTCTTTAGTATAGGTTATTTATTTTGCAAGATAATGATTCCAGTACAAATTATTTAGCTAAATTCATCATTTTAATGGTCATGAGTATTGCTACCCTAGATTCATAAGTAGGTAATTAAAGAAAAAGTTATATGTCATCTCGACCGCGGTGGAGGGAGCTTGCACTGACAAGCGTAAGATCCCTCCACAAGGTCGGGATGACAGGGATTCAGGTCGGGATGACAGGGATT
>CAZKUH010000317.1:0-3637 GCA_964555895.1 uncultured Enterobacterales bacterium | reverse complement strand
TCTTTTGAAGAAGTGATGAAAAAGAAACACCAAGAGGAAAATAACAACTAATGTCTGCGCCAGAAGTAATCTCTCAGCAAGAAAATATACAGGCAAATGAAACGACCTTGCCTGAACAGACTAGCGATATGTCCGGTATAGCTGAAGGTAATTCTACTGAAAAGCTGTTGGTGAAACTACCTTTTCCCTTTGCCAAACGATTTGGCTTGGTTATCAGTAATGCTGAAACCACACCGGTAGAAATTAGCATTCTGCAAGATTGTCCTGCCGATGCGCTGCTTGAATTGCAACGTTTTTTATCTACAACCAGACAAAAAGAATTTGTTTTAAAACCCACGAGCCAGACAGAATTTGACAGTCTGTTAGCCACTCTATACCAAACTGATTCCAGTGATGCTATGCAGGCTATGGAAGGGATCGACAGTGAAATTGACCTGGCACAAATTGCCGAGGAACTTCCGGTCACTGAAGATTTACTCGAAAGTGAAGATGACGCTCCCATTATCCGCCTGATTAATGCCATCCTCAGTGAAGCCATTAAGGAAAATAGTTCGGATATTCATATCGAGACGTTTGAACACAAATTACAGATTCGCTTTCGTATTGATGGCGTACTAAGAACCGTTTTAGAACCCAACCGAAAACTGGCCCCCTTACTTATTTCCAGAATAAAAGTGATGGCACGTCTGGATATCGCAGAAAAAAGAATTCCACAAGATGGCCGTATAGCTTTGCGAATTGCCGGACATGCAGTTGACGTTCGGGTGTCCACCATGCCTTCGAGTTTTGGCGAAAGAGTCGTTTTGAGACTATTGGATAAACAAGCTGGACGATTTAATTTTGATCAACTCGGTATGTCTAAAGAAGTCGCTGAGTTGTTTCAACAACTGCTTTTTAAGCCCCACGGCATTATTTTGGTCACAGGCCCGACAGGTTCTGGTAAAACCACCACACTTTATGCGGGTTTGATGCTATTAAACGATCAAACTCGAAATATCCTCACGGTCGAAGATCCTATCGAATACCAACTCGATGGCGTCGGCCAGACGCAAGTCAATGATAAAGTCGATATGACTTTTGCTCGTGGTTTGCGCGCCATGTTACGTCAAGATCCCGATGTGGTCATGGTGGGTGAAATACGCGATCTGGAAACAGCACAAATTGCTGTTCAGGCAAGTTTAACCGGACACATGGTATTGTCTACACTACATACCAATACTGCAGTAGGCGCCATTATTCGACTCGAAGATATGGGTATTGAACCCTTTTTATTATCTTCCAGTTTACTCGGTGTCCTTGCGCAACGCCTAGTTCGAGTACTTTGCCCTGCTTGCAAAAAACCTTACAAACCCACAGCCAACGAATATGAATTACTTGGTGTAGACCCAGCGAGTAAACCTGACTTTCATCGAGCCGTTGGTTGTGCGGCATGTAATCATATAGGTTATAAAGGACGAAAAGGTATCTACGAATTACTGCTGATCAACGAAAGTATCCGCAGCATGATCCACAACAGAACCAGCGAACAGAAAATTCAAGCTGAAGCCAGAAAATCCACGCCAAGTATTCGTGCTGATGGTCGGCAGCAGGTCCTAAATGGCTCGACTACACTGGAAGAAGTGCTGAGAGTGACACGTGAGGACTGATCAAAATGGCTGCATTTGAATATCTCGCACTAACCGCTTCTGGACGCCAACAAAAGGGCGTTCTGGAGGCGGATACCGCCCGTCAGGTGAGAAGCCAGCTGCGAGAGAAGTCGCTTACGCCGCTGGAGGTTCATGCGGTGGTGGCTAAAAATAAAACCGGCAAAAATAATTTCCGCCTCGGTGGAGGGATAAAAACTGTCGATCTGGCATTGGTTACCAGACAGTTAGCCACATTAGTTGAGGCTGCAATTCCGGTAGAAGAATCGTTAAAGGCTATTTCTGAGCAAGTGGAAAGGCCTAAAATAAAATCCATGTTATTGGCAATCAGAGCGAAGGTTGTTGAAGGACATACCCTGGCGGACGCGTTAGCTGAATTTCCTCAAGCTTTTGACCATTTATTTCGCTCCATGGTCTCCGCTGGAGAAAAATCGGGCCATCTGGGTCCTGTGCTCATTCGTCTTGCAGACTATATTGAAAACCGGCAACAACTTATCTCTAAAATTCGCATCGCCATGATATATCCACTCACATTAATTGTGGTGGCTTTAGCGGTTGTTATCGGTTTGCTGGCGTACGTGGTACCGGATATCGTTAAACAATTTGACGATTTGGGTGGTGAACTTCCTGCATTAACGCAAGGTATGCTCACATTAAGTGACTTTATCCGAAATTATGGTTTGCTCATACTTGCCTTTTTGTTTGGCCTGAGCATGCTGTGGCGCTGGTACCTTAAAGATGTAGAACACAAGAAAAAATACCACCGTATTATCTTGAAGTTGCCCATTTTGGGAAAGGTCTCACGCGGGCTGAATAGTGCCAGATTCGCGCGAACCCTAGCTATTTTAACCTCCAGTGGCATTCCAGTCCTGGAAGGTATGAAAATTAGTGGGCAAGTACTGACTAATTTGAATATGCGTGATTCTGTTAAACGTGCAGCCGTGAGGGTGAGTGAAGGTGCCAGCCTGAAGCAGTCTCTCACCGAAACGGGACAATTTCCACCGATGATGCTGCACATGATAGCCAGCGGTGAAAATTCAGGTGAACTGGAAAGTATGTTAGAAAAAACGGCCACGAGTCAGGAACGCGAGTTTGACAATATTTCCACGGTTGCTCTGGCACTATTTGAACCCTTCATTATTATTGTCATGGGTTTTATGGTTCTGTTAATTGTATTGGCGATTTTGTTACCTATTTTTGATATGAATACTTTGATTACTACTTAATTTTTTGTAAATTTCAGGAGTTGATTATGAAACCTCTACAACATGGATTTTCCTTGATTGAAATCTTGGTCGTTGTTGTTATTTTGGGTATTTTAGGTGCAGCAATTGCCCCGCAATTATTCGAACAAGCCGATATCGCCAAAGTCACTCGTGCAAAAGCTGATATCGCCAAACTGGATACGATGATTGAGCTTTATAAAGTACAAACTGGCGTTTTTCCAAGTACTGAACAGGGTCTATATGCATTAGTCAGAAAACCGACTGGCGATCCTGAACCCCGCAACTATCCTCAAGTACCCTATACTAAAAAGTTGCAAAAAGATCCCTGGGGTTATGATTATTATTATATCTATCCTGGTGAACATAGTACCTACGATATTTTTTCGCTGGGTGCGGATGGTCAGGAAGGTGGTGACAGATATGACGCCGATCTGGGTAACTGGGATCAATCTCAAAGTAAAAAATAATGCAGCATCATCAGCCGTCCTATAATCAGCAGTTCAATCATGGATTTTCCCTGATTGAAATTCTAGTGGTGATAGTGATTATTGGGCTTTTTGCTGGTTCTGCAGTATTGATGTTTGATGGTAATAATTCATCAAGCCAGCTCAAACGTGAGAGTCAACGGCTGAAACAAATTATTAAAATCGCCATGGATGAATCGCTCATCAATGCCACGCAATTAGGACTGGTTGTGACAGATGAAGGTTATGAATTTTTGTTATTGAAAGATAGAAATTGGATCCCTGTCAGTGATGACAAGGCTTT
>CAZKUH010000316.1:0-3644 GCA_964555895.1 uncultured Enterobacterales bacterium | reverse complement strand
AATCATGTGTTGTTTCATTAGGCCTTGGATTTAAAATTGCTATGCCAATACTGATGGTCAATAACAATTGCTCGCCATCAAATTCAGGGGCTAATCTTGAAATACTTTTACGGATTTTCTCGGCTATCCTTTTAGCATGCTTAAGTGAAATATGGGGTAGCAATACCACAAATTCTTCACCACCATAGCGCGCCACGGTATCAGTTTCTCTAACAACCTGCGCCTTAATCGTGTTGGCTATTAATTTTAGACATTCATCCCCAATCAAGTGGCCCATTTCATCATTGATTCTTTTAAAATGGTCAATATCCATTAATAGTAAAGCAATTGAACTATTGGCTCTTAACGCATGTTTCCATTGGGCTTCAAAAGTGCCATCAAAATAGGTGCGATTATTAAGCTGGGTCAAGCCATCGACTGAACTGAGTGTGGTCAATTTTTTATTCGCTGTTTCAAGTTTTTTCATGGTGTTTTCTAACTCAGCCGTTCGGTCTTTGACTCTGACTTCAAGTTGATTAGTCGTTTGTTGCTGAATATTCAGTAAATGATTTTGTGCGATATCTCTTTCTTCATTTGCCCGTTTGATTTTTTCAATCAGTGCGAGTGAAAGAAATAACACTTGAATAATAGAGCCTATTTCCAGTCCTCTTTCGGAAAAAAAACTGGTTTTAATAAGGGCTAAACGAGAAAGTAACATGATGACACCGCCCAATAAGAACAGCGTCCACCCAATGACTAAATATCGCGAGGTTTGCGTGCCATGTACCCAGATACTGATGACCGCCCATATGCCTACTACACCAGCAAATATAATTAATGGGACGCCGATCCGCAAGGCTAGGTTATAGGGTAAAAAAAGTGCAAGTATCGAATATAAAAAGCCGGAAACAATGCATATCTTTAATGTTTGCTTCAAGCGTTTTTCTTTGGTAATAAAACTATAAACAAATAACGTCGCAAATGAGATTAACAAACCCAAGGGTATGGTAAAGGATTTACTTTGAATCCAGGTATTATCCGGCCATAAATATTGAAATCCATAATTAGTTAAGGTTGCCTGAATAATGATAAGAGATGCGATGAAGGAGATAAAATAGAGATAGATTTTATCTCTTAACTCTAGGTAAACAATTAAATTGTATAAAAACATGATTAACATGGCACCTAAAAATATCCCTGCAGTCAAATTAATTTTTTGTTCCTGTTCTAATACCCCCTTATAATTCCAGAGGGAAAGGGGTAATCTTAAAGGACCGGATGTTTGAGCACGGATATAAATATCGATTGATTCCTCAGGTTTGAATTCCAGTAGTATCAGAAAAGGTCTGGTTTGAATTTCTCTACTCGAATATGATCTTGATTTTCCTGCTTTATGAACTTTTATATTATTCTCTTTATGGACTTCGAATATATCAATTATGGATAGTGCAGCCTGAGGCATTAGCAGTACTTTCTCTGCTGATTTTGCTGAAAAGTTTTCTAAGCGAAATCGAACCCATAATGTGGCGTTATTTAAGCCAAAATTTAATTCTTGCTGGTTACTATAATTCCAGTCTTCTTCATTTTTTTGGGATAATATTTCTGTCAAGCTTGCTTGGTTTGATTTGTCGAACAGATATTGTAATTGATATCCCAATGGGGTGCCGTCTTGTACGTTTTGTATAGAGACGGTTTCGATACCCAGAACAGCTGACGAATATAATATAAAGTAAAATATTATATTGTATCGCAGTAGTGTTCTCAGTTTAATCATTGAAATTTAGCTCTGTTTGATGAATACAAGATAATATTATTTTTCATGAATGATCCTTTTAGTCTTTAAACTATAGCAGTCATCATTCAAGATACATAGTTGCTGATTTCATCTATAGGATAATCATAGCCTTCGATCAATATCTTGCTCAAAGTGATTTTATATCTCACGGAGGCAGACAAAATGTATGGCTAGAGCAATATACGGAATGCCTGTTAAATTAGAGATATTTTAACCGTCATATCTAAACAAGCTGAATTCTGGATAAGATAAGCTCGCTCCCCATAACCCATTATTAACTCACAAGATTACCCTAATAGACACAAAAATATCAACATTGATCTCAGGTTAACAGTTATCTTAACGCCTAAATGTTGTAACTTACTGAAATAATGGCGTTTTGGTAGAGCTGGCGACGACGCTTATGCAGAATTCAGTTATAAATAATAGCGTAACAAGATATATTTTATAAATAAGTTTAAATTATAATGGCCGATAGACCTTAACATTGCGACTACCCTGTTGCATTAATTCTTCAGCTTGTAATTCGCTCATAATGCCTTTATCGCAATATAACAAATAGTTTTTTTCGGGGTCAAGTGCCGGAAATTTTCTTGCCAGTTCAAAAAATGGAATGCGTATAATTAAATTATTGGTTAAAAATAAGGGGGTTTTTTCTTGTTCATCTGGATGACGGATATCAACAATGACGTCATCAATATCCGGGATTGATTTCAATTCGATATCATGAATATTTTTTATACTTTCAAGCACCTTGTCAATAGAGGTGATCTGAACATTATTTATTGCTTGATTAATAACCTCCATATCCATGTGTGATTCCTCAAACTTTACTTTTTCCAGTTTTGCTGCCGTTGTCGGTTTGTCTGAAATGACGCCACAATACTCAGGCATCACTCTGGCAAATTCTTCAGTACCAATCTTTCTCGATAAAGCAATAATATCTTCTTTATCCGTCGTAGCCAAAGGCCTTAAAACCAGATGTGAGGTCGCTTCATCAATAACCTTGAGATTGGTCAACGTTTGACTGGAAACCTGGGCAATAGCTTCACCTGTCACCAGTGCAGGTATGCCATTGTCCACAGCTAGTTTTTGTGCAGCAAGCAACATCATTCTTTTTAATACCACACCCATCATGGCGTGATTTACATTTTTTAGTATTTCGGCAACAACATCCTGAAAAGGGACAGAATAAAACCGCACCCGTTGCGATCGAGCATATTTTTTCCAGATAAAATGCGCGACCTGTTTGACGCCAACCTCATGCGCAATACCGCCGAGGTTAAAAAAACAATAATGTGTACAAATGCCCCGTTTAATCATTAAATAACTGGATACAGTAGAATCGTAACCGCCGGATATGAGTGACAGACATTTATCCTGCATCCCCAAGGGGAATCCCCCCAGGCCGGCAAAGCGCTCACTAATAACATAAAAAATCTGGTCTTTGACTTCAAGTTTTACCGTCACCTCAGGATTTTTCAGCTTTACACCCTTGGCCAGAGTATTGTGCAATAAACCCCCTCCAACTTTTTGTTCGAGTTCGTGTGAAGTGAAGTTATGTTTACCTGAACGTTTAGCCCTGACACAAAAAGTCTTCCCGCTTAATTGTTGTTCATAGACGGGAATACATTGTTGCAGCATATCCTCAAGATCGTTGAATTCGTAACTTTCTACCTTCAAAAAATGATGTATGCCGGGTGTGTGTTTAATTCTTTCAATAATTTCAACATCCATATTTTCATTTGAATTTATGCTATCTATAGTTAATCGATCCCAGCTACCAGCAACCTCTATATACCCGTCTTGATCCGCAGTAATGTCTGCCAAGACGCGCCTAATATTTGTGCGTAATTGTTTAATCATTCGT
>CAZKUH010000315.1:0-3659 GCA_964555895.1 uncultured Enterobacterales bacterium | reverse complement strand
CGGCGCACTTAGTTTGTGGACATAGTCGAGAACATCAGGCTTTAGAAGAGGAATTCCCTTCGCACTAGATTCAAAAAGGGCTTACTTCGTGAAGACTACGTCCAGCGGTTAAATAAGCTTGGATTTTCATTTCGTCCTGACCAAGAAGCATGGGATGCCAAATTTCGGAAACTTCAGGATTTCAAGGCTAAATACGGACACCTCAATGTTACAAAGTATTACCCGGATTTCCCTCAATTACTCTCGTGGATCAATCTTCAGAAGAAAAAGAAAAAATTGGGATCCCTTAAAGACGAACGTGTTCAGCAATTGGAGGCATTAGGAATTTTGTGAACACATCAATATTAAATATTTGGAATCCTATATAAAGGGGTGCAATACTTAATGTGTATAAAATCAGTTCAGATATTTCTAATATGACTTCAATTAGGCTGACAAAAAAAGCATATGCAACGCTTAATGCTCTCGAATGTTCGATGTACAAAAAACGAGTGATTGCTTTTGATAACATCAACGAGCATGAGTTTTCTTTGTTGTTACTTTGGATTCGGATAGAAATGCAATTGAAGATATTGCGTTACCACAAGAAAATTCAGCAATGGCCGGATCGTTTGGATTTTATTAAAAAGAGTTGGAGAACCTTGAAAGATCTGGATTGTGACTTACCGAATGAGTATGAAATGATACTCGGGAATAATGAACGGTCTTTATGGAAAAAACGAGATAAGATCGTGCATATGGGTTTGAAGATGGAGGCCAAAGAAGCTGTCCAATATAAAAAAGCTGCTGAATCTATAATTCGTAAACTTGAAACAATAAGTCCAAACAAGGAGGCATTGCTCAGAAAGAAACGAAATAGTGATGCCCAAATTAGAAGAGGAAGTAAATAATTTTTCTAAGAAACCGGGGGTATCCTAAAATCCAAAATAAAGTGGCTGTTTCTAATAGCAGCCCACATTGAAGGACAGTGCTTAGCAAGGCGATAATGGAGGGAAAATGAAAGAAGCTTATACAATTTCTCTATATTCTGATGGTTCAGCAGAGATCAAAAACTACGAAAATATCGATGATACTTTAGATGTAAAGAGCACTATAGAAGAAAATTTTAGCATATTGATTCATGTAGGGGATATCTGGTCGGAAATCGGGGCATTCTTCAAAATTCTGCATACCCATTCAGGAAAAACTCTTATTACCGAAGATGCAATGCAGCAGCTCTCTGATGAGTTTACGAATACCGAGAAAGTCACAACATATTACGAAAGCCAGACGCATCGGCCAGTTGATGTGTTTTCGATTCAGTTACAGGAGCAAGAAGTCGTCTCGGAAGCTCATGAAATTGTTGGAATGGCAGATATTTCGGTTGGTGCTGAGACCACCACGACAGATGAATGGGGCTCTCCCGATCCCTTCCTCCAGCTTCAAAATGCGCCTGACTGGCTGCTGGATTTGAGAGTTTCTCAACTGGTTCAGATGAAAGGCCGTCTGGAAAATACATTCCAAACCCACGATGTCCAAAAGGTTTCAGATATCATGCGATATGATGCTGAGAGTATGCTGAAATGGCCTAACTTCGGCAAAAGAAGTCTGACTGATCTGAGTAAATCATTGCATGCAACATATCAGGCCTATGTTCGATCCAATGATGAGGAATATTTATTTTGTGATGCGGTGAAAGATGCAATCGATTCACTGGATGAAAAAGAACGGATAATCTTTGAAAAGCGCTTCGGCCTTACCTGTGAATCGATGACACTGGAACAGATCGGTGAACAGGAAGGAGTAACGCGGGAGCGTATCCGGCAGATTGAACAGAAAGCGATCAATAAGATTAGGCCTTATCCACTGTGGAGCAGGCATCTGGTTCCCCGGCATTTGGGGGCTTTGCTACAACACAGAGATAAGCCATTGTTTCTGGATAACCTTGCAAGCGAAGATAGCTGGTTTTCCGGCTTTGAGGGCAGTCCGGAGTGTCTGGCCGACTTGATCGAATTTTTTACAGATCATTCGATTTCAGTATTTGATATTCGATCGGAGGCTGTAATTTGCCGAATCCAGAAAGAAGCATGGCAACAGCAGATCAATGAAATTCTCGCATGGTTGAAGGAGCAGGAAAACAATGGATTAACCGAGTCGGCTATCTTCTTATTTATTCAATCACGCCTCGGGCAGCGGGAAGCCGGAGAACTGGCTCATGAACTGTACGCGGTGATATCCGAAAGATTGCACTTTTCTGCATCACAGTTAGAAAATGAAGAGGCCATTCTAACGTCGGTTGGTCATGGATATATTCCATTGGTGTTTTCGATCTTACGGGAAATTCCAGCGCCCATACATTTTCGGAAAATCACACAGTTATGCGCGCAAAAAGATGCCTCTATTGATGAACGAAGAGTACAGAGTATCCTGATTGAACATGCCTGCCTGTACGCCTTGGGAACGTATGGATTGAAAGAGCATCTGCCAATTGACGCTGCAGAAGCTGAAAGGATCAAAGCTCATTTGGTGACAATCATTTTTTCAGGCGATCCGGGCAGACAATGGAACTGTCAGGGTTTGCTGGATCAGTTGCGAACCGAATATCCGGATATTCCGGCAGTCGTCGATAAGTACATCGTGAATATTCTTCTTGATGAATTGCCTGGCATGAAAAGCTTGGGGAGGCTGATTTGGGTTCGTAAAGTCCAGGATACCAGCGCCACTCAGCGAATTGACCTTCAGGAAGCAGCAACGGAAGTATTGATGCGGGCTGGAAGGCCTATGCCGATAGAAGAAATTAAACATGAAATCTCAAAAACCAGAGGAATCGGTGAATATTTCCTTCTGAAAACAACGAGTCAGATTGCCAAGGTCTCTAAAGGTATATGGGGATTGATTGACAGAGATTTCTTTCTGGGAAGAAATGAAATTAACGACCTTTTGAATCTCCTGCATACAGCTCTGCACAGTAGGAAGCGGCCTGTTCACATGGATGAGATTTCCTCCGCCTTAAACGATGAGGGATATCCCCTCCCGGTTGCAGTGAGTGAGTTCATGGTTATGTCGCTTGCCCATGCAGACTCACGCTTTCATTTGCGGCGTGGAAATATGCTGGAGTTATCTGCCTGGTCAAATACATCTGTAAAATCGTTTAGCTTGCCGGAGAATACATCCTCCGAAGCCTTTGTTGAATTATGCGGGAAAAATGTCGTACTAACTGGAACATTCAAGTCGATGAAACGTCAGGAAGCAAAGAAAAGTTTAGAGAATATGGGAGTAACGGTTTCAAGGTATGTTACGTCTAGTGTCGATTATCTAATCACGGGTGATGGCGCTGCATCTAATTCAAAATACAAAATAGCAGAGAAGTTAAATACCCCAACCTTAAATGAAGGAGACTTGATAAAGTTTCTGCAACACTAAGAGGAAGAGAACAAGTCTGATACCAAGGCTCATAACTGCGAATTAGGTGCAGGGCGATCAGTATCAGGAAAGGGCTCACCTATATTTTCTCACCTGTTTCAGGCACTATTTAGCAGGTTTGATAACCTCAATTTTCTGAATTACCACATCTTCCACAGGCACGTTCTGCAATCCCCCTTTTGTTGTCGTCCGCACTGCTTCAATTTTTCTGACCACGCGCATTCCCGTGGTTACTTCGCCAAATACCGTATACCCCC
>CAZKUH010000314.1:0-3666 GCA_964555895.1 uncultured Enterobacterales bacterium | reverse complement strand
AGATCTGGGTCTCGATAACCCGCGTAAAGTCTTACTTGAACCTGTTACAGGTCGTGTCTGGGTGAAAAAATTACAATCCATTCATAATGATACTTTACTTAAAAGAGAAGAACGTTATTTATCAGATATCAGTCAGGATGAAAAAACAGACGGCGATGTGGAATTATTTGATTGAGGTTGAGAACTAAATGAAAAAACCTGTCAGAGTATTAATAGTAGATGACTCGATTGTGGTGAGGATGGTGCTGAATGAAATATTGAGCCAAGATGCTGAGATCGAGGTTGTTGCTACTGCAGAAGATCCCTTTGATGCGAGAGAAAAAATAAAAAAATTCCATCCCGATGTGATCACGCTTGATATTGAAATGCCGAAAATGGATGGGATTTCATTTCTTAAAAAGATTATGCGCTTAAGGCCCACGCCTGTCATTATGGTTTCAACCTTAACGGCAAAAGGTGCCGATATATCTCTGCAAGCACTTGAGATAGGTGCGATAGATTTTGTGCATAAACCAGGTCAACAGGAAAGCGAAATAAAGGCCTTGGGCGAAGAATTAATTAGCAAAGTCAAAATGGCGGCCAAGGCTAATCTCGCTGCTCGAGATATCCAGCAAAAACCGCTGTCCCCAGCCTACTCATTAAAAAAAGAGGCCTTCTCAATCGTCGCTATTGGTGCTTCAACGGGTGGTACGGAAGCGATCAAAGAAGTCTTGCTTGATTACCCAAAAAACGGACCGCCAGTGGTCATTTCCCAACATATTCCACCCATCTTCAGCACCACCTATGCTCAGCGTCTTGCGGCTACTATTGGTTTACCGGTGATTGAGGTCACAACGAAGGTAAAACTGGAATCCGGTAAAATATACCTGGCCCATGGTGACAGCCATATGATTTTCACTAAATCAATGGGTAACTTTGCACTTGCTGATAATAGTGAAAAAGTCAATAAACATCGACCTTCCGTAGATGTTATGTTCAATGCACTATCCCATGTGTACGCAGAAGATGTATTAGGTATTATATTGACCGGTATGGGTGCTGATGGTGCTGAAGGACTGTTAAGATTAAAACAAAATGGCTCACAAACGGTTGCACAGGATGAGGCGAGTTGTATTGTCTTTGGTATGCCGCGCAAAGCAGCCGAAATAGGTGCTGTCGATAAGGTGCTGGGTATCGCAGAAATTCGCTCGAAACTGGCTAATATTTCTATGAAAAATTAAGGTGAAATTGAAATCTGCGACTATGCTTAAGATAGTTATTGGTATTGGAGGAAATATTCATCATGGCCGTTAATGCAAAATTTGATGGAAACGTAATAATCATCAGTATTTCAGGACGTTTTGATTTTAGTGTTCATCAAGATTTTCGTATCGCATATGAGACCCAGGAGCCTAAACCTTCTGCATTTGTCATTGATCTTGGCGACACCACTTATCTTGATAGTTCTGCATTGGGCATGTTGTTGTTGCTCAGGGATTACGCCTCAAGCGATAACAGTGAGATCAAGATCATCAATGCCAATGAAGATGTCAAAAAAATTCTTGCCATTTCTAATTTTGAACAATTATTTGCCATTTTGTAGTGAATAACGAGATGCTGATTTGAAAGCAACCAGGATTTTAATTGCTGAAGATAGTAAAACTGAAAGACTCATTCTGCAATCTTTATTAAAACAGGAAGGTTATCCGGTATATGTCGCTCGTGATGGCAGGGAAGCGATTGAAACCTACCAAGAAGTAAAACCTGACATCGTGTTGCTTGATGCTGTCATGCCTAATATGGATGGCTTTGAAGCGGCAAAAATAATCAAGCAATTAGCCGCAGATGAATTTGTACCGGTTATTTTTATTACGTCCTTAAACGATGTGGATTCACTCGCACGTTGCATTGAAGTGGGCGGAGATGATTTTCTTACAAAGCCCTTTAACCAGATAATTCTCAAAGCAAAAATTGAAGCTTTTACAAGAATGAAAAGCTTATATCTCACCGGGAAAAAACAACGAGATGAAATTAGAGGCTTTCATGATGCGATGATAACCGAACAAAAACTGGCGCGTAAAATTTTCGATAATATTGCGCATAAAGGTTGTTTGCAAGCATCAAACATTCAATACAATCTTTCACCCATTTCAATTTTTAACGGTGATATTTTACTGGCGGCAGAAAAGCCTGCTGGCGGAATGCACATCTTTTTGGGGGATTTCACGGGTCATGGTTTACCGGCGGCTATCGGGGCAATGCCGGTATCAGAAATATTTTATGGCATGACTATCAAGGGTTTTGCACTCGAAGAAATTCTTAAAGAAATCAATAACCGTTTATATAATATTTTACCTACCGGTATCTTTTGTTGTGCCATGGCGGCAGATATAGATTTTGCATTGCAACGCTGTAAAGTCTGGAATGGTGGCGTGCCAGAGGGTTACCTGATTGAAAAAAAACAAGGTATTATTAGCTGTATTAATTCCGCGCAGCTACCATTAGGCGTTATAGATAATACAAAATTTAGTACCGCAATGGATACTTTTATCTTCTCAGAGGAGATGTGCTTGTTTTTTGCCACGGATGGCATCATAGAGGCTGAAAACCCCACAGGGAAAATGTTCGGTAAATCTCGTTTTGAAAATACCATTAACCAAACTGTAAAAGAAAATAAACCATTGCTTGAGAGTATTCAAAGTTCTTTAAAAGATTTTACCGGCAAGGAAGCCCAATCTGATGATATGGGCTTTGTTATCATTTCAGGTTTCAAACCAACTGATTTTCAGGCTATGCAGGAAGTTAATATCGTACAAAACAAGCCATTAAAGTGGACTATAGAATATTGCTTGGCCGCTGAAAGTCTGAAAAGTTTTGACCCCTTGCCTTTAATGGTGCAACCTTTGATGGAAGTGAGTGCATTACGGATTTTAAGGAGTAAGATATTCACCATTTTGAGTGAATTATACTCTAATGCTTTGGATCACGGGGTGCTGGATTTACAATCTATTAATAAATCTGATGCAAAAAGTTTTAAACACTATTATCTTGAAAAAGAGTATCGGTTAAAAAAACTGGCATTAGCTGAAATAAAGATTAAAATTAATCTAGAGAGCTATATAGATCACGGAAAAATAAAAATTTCAGTGAAGGATAGTGGTAATGGATTTGATTTTAAAACGTTATTACTTGCAGAAAATAATAATAAATATCACGGCAGAGGTATTATGTTATTAAAGGCGTTATGTGATGACATTCATTATCAGGATAATGGCAGTCAAGTTGAGATTTCCTTGTCATGGTGATGATGCTGAATACGGCATAAGTATGGGTATAAAATTATCAATGAACTTGGTGATTAATTTCATGATTGCTGTCCCTGCCTACTTGATACGGTCATTTTGAAAGCTAGCCTTTGAGTCGTGTGGTAAGTTTCAGCATGACACCGTTTTGTTTGTGTAGTTGCCCTTAAGTGCCTACCTATGAGTGCTACATAAGTAGGTACTTAAGGACAAATTGTATGTCATCTAAAGGAGCAGATTTCTTTATTGTCATATAAAGGAGCGTCTCATTTATTGTCATATAAAGGAGCAGATTCCTTTATTGTCATCTAAAGGAGCAGTCTCATTTATTGTCATCTCGACCGTAGTGGAGAGATCTTGCTCCGGTAGCACTGTTACAACTGGA
>CAZKUH010000313.1:0-3668 GCA_964555895.1 uncultured Enterobacterales bacterium | reverse complement strand
CATCGAAGAAGTGCCTGAGAGCATCCACTTCTTCGTTGCATGAACTGATAATAGACAGAAAAATGCTCCTGCATTTTCTGCATACCATCCATCCTTGGATATAAATAACTATTAGCTTATTCATGCGTCTCAAATTGAATGCTCTCAGGCACTCTGAAATCCTGTATTTTCAGGTGGCACGGGTATAGACAACTCGTTTAAGTCATGAAACGATGATGTGCTTTGCACAATGATGACAAGGAAAAGTTCTACCCCAGCAATAAGAAGACCTCGCCAATCGATCTGATATGTCAAGTTTTGGGTGTTACTAGAAACAATTATTATAGTTATCTACGTCGTCAAGCCAATAGGATTGACAATTTATTGCATGAAAAAAATACTTGAATGTGTGGATGAACTTGTGAAAAAAAGTGACTTTACCTACGCTCGTAGATGGGTCTAAGAAGCCTGACCATGTCAATGTTTATCTATTTTTATTGAGTTGTATTGGCTTACTTTATTCTAATTTGGAATTAAATATCACCTTTTTCGGTAATAGAATTTATCTTGAAGCAGGATTAAAATATGGCAGAATCTGGAAGATTAGATGTTTAGAGTGACTGTAACCGCCTTCAACTTATCTTCTGATAATTGTTTAATCCAATTAAAATCATGTAGATATCAAAATTGATAAAATATCAGCATGCTAAAAGGGGTTTGAAATGGGGTCTTTAATCCGAACACTAATGAGTCAACATCATAGCTTTTATAAAATGGCGTTAACTATTTTTTCTTTTTTTATCACTTCAATGGTACAGGCGATACCTGTGGGTCATCAGTGGCAATGGGCTCAACCAACTGGTGGGGGAAACCGTATCGAAAGTATTGCTTACAATGGTACCAGTTTTGTTGCGGTAGGTTATGCGGGATTGGTTCGGGTTAGCAGCAATGGTTTTAGTTGGACAGATGAGTCAAGAATGGTTTCAAGCCAGGTTAGTGATCATAAAATTATCTGGGCTGGTGGACAATTTGTCATTGTGGGTGATGGTGGGCGGATAAAAACTTCTGATGGAAGCAATTTTTTTGTCAGAACCAGTAATACCACAGAAAATTTGCGAGATGTTGTTTTTGATGGTTCACAATATGTAGTGGTCGGTGATAATTCGACTATTTTGACGAGTGCTGATGGTGTGAGCTGGATAATCTCCACTGGCCCGGCAGGTATGGGTTCCATTGAGGGTATTGAATGGAATGGCAGTTTTTTTGTGACGGTTTCTTCCAATGGTAATATTTATACCAGTCCTGATGCTATCAACTGGGCTCAGGAGCCAACACCTGCGGCATTGCCCTTGAACGATATTGTATGGAATGGCAGTCAGTGGTTGGCCGTGGGTTCCCCCGCAGTAGTTTATACCAGCCCGGATGGCGTCAATTGGACACAACAGTCGGCTCCGCCGGGCATCATTAATATTCGGACTGTAATATGGGACGGCACTCAATATATTACCGTAGGTGATGATGGTTATATTGTGAGAAGTTCTGATGGGGTGTCTTGGTTAAATGTAAGTACAAGTGTGACTCTTCTTGGAGTCGGGCAGGGCGGCGGATTTTATGATCTTATCGCATTGGGTACATCCTTAAGTTCTGGCAAATATTTTGTGGTTGGTACCGGTGGAACGATTTTTTCTAGTGTTGATTTGGGTCAATGGAATTTACGATCAACTATAGGTCTGCTGAATATTGACCGTTACGATGCAGTGGCTTTTAACGGTAGCCTGTTTGTTGCTACCGGCAAGCTGGCCGATGTGGTCACCAGTACTGATGGAATAAGCTGGAGTAAAACTTCGACCAAACGTTATGTGGATGTACTGTGGAATGGCAGTCAGTTTGTCGCTGTGGCAGATGATGGGCGCGTAGGTGTGAGTACTAATGGTGTTAGCTGGAGTGAAACTACGCTAGTGGCATCGTTATTAGCCATTGGCAAGGGCCATAACAATGTATTAGTGGCAACAGGCTTTTCAGGAAAACTTTTTACTAGCAGTGACAGCATTAATTGGACAGAACAAACCAGTGGCACTAGTAATCAACTGACTAGTACCGCAAACAACGGCAGTATGACAGTTGTGGTCGGCGTTGATACTATATTAACCAGCACCGATAGCGTTAACTGGAGCAGCCAAAGTTTGCCTGATAGTGGTTTTTATCCTTTGACAAAAGTGATCTACGCCAATGGTGAATTTGTAGTGGTGGGTTCACAGGGTGTGGTTATTACCAGCACCGATGGCATAAACTGGAATAAATCAACTGTGAATAATAACTGGTGGTCGCGTGGCATCAATTGGACCGGTTTTGAATTTATAGCAGCAGGCGACAACGGGAACATAATGACCAGTATTGATGCGCTCAACTGGACACAGCCTAATATCATCACCGACAACGATTTAATGGATATCGCGGGAAATGATAAAGTTCAGGTTGCTGTCGGTCAGTTTGGTGCGCTGCTCTACAGTGTCGCTGTCAATGAAGCACCGGTACCCACTGCAGCTGCTTTAATAACCAATGAAGATACATTAAACACGGTGCAAATCATGGCGAACGATCCTGATTTTGGTGAAACTTTCACCTATTCGGTTACCGCTAATCCGAGTGATGGTATGGCCACAGTCGATAGCAATGGGCTTGCCTCTTACACTCCCAATACCAATTTTAATGGTAGTGACGGATTTGCTGTTCAAGTGACCGATTCTGCCGGATTAACCGGTGTTGTCAATGTAGCAGTGACTGTTAATGCTATCAATGATGCACCGGCTCCCAGTGCGGCTACTTTAACAACCGATGAAGACACCATCGGTACCGTGCAGATTTTGGCTAATGACCCGGATTTGGGCGATAGTTTTAGTTATAGCATAACCGTTGCGGCTACAAACGGCACCGCTACCGTAGATATAAATGGAATGACCACCTATACACCCGATGCCAATTTTAATGGCAGTGATAATTTCAGTGTTCAAGTAACTGATGCGGCGGGTTTAATGGGTGTTGTTGATGTTTTGGTGGCCGTAACTGCAGTCAATGATGCGCCTGTCGCTAGCGCACCGGCTATTTCTGTCACGGCTGGAAATTCTGCCACCAGTCAGATTTCGGCTTCAGATATTGATACAGGGGATACCTTAAGTTATGCGATAACAACGAATGGCTCAAAAGGTACGGCGACAGTTTCAGGTTCAGGATTAGTCAGTTATAGTGCGAATAGTGGTAGCACAGGTAGTGATAGCCTGGTAATAACCGTTACGGATAGTGCCGGGGCAACGGTGGATGTCACTATAACGATCAATATAACAGCAGCATCTACTGGCGGTGGTAGTAGTAGTGGTTCCGGCGGTGGTGGTAGTTTTTCCTACCTGTTATTTTTACTGCTAATTGTGATAAAAAAGTTGAAATAAACAAACGGGCAAAATCTACAGCCTCGAGACTCTGAGCGATCCCCACGAATTCCTGGAAAACTAAACATAGCTCTGCTCCCTTATTAATTTTTGGATTAATATAAATGCATTACCATAATGAAGTTTTTTTAGTTTCAAATACCTATCCTTAAACGCTCTTAATCCAATAAATTGATAAGAAAGTACTTTCATATCCTTTACCGAATTTGCCTGATAACCCCTGTGTAAACCTTGCAATTTAACCGC
>CAZKUH010000312.1:0-3698 GCA_964555895.1 uncultured Enterobacterales bacterium | reverse complement strand
GCATTTTGTGTCTTTGTTTTCATCCATTGTCGCAATGTCCCTAAGGGTGCTTTTCCGATTCGCGCTAGCACATAGGCCGCATAAGTACGGTAAGCAAAACGAAAGTGTGCTGGATCCGCATAGTAGGATTGAACTAGTTCCAGGCGATTATTTCTGACATATGAGAGTAATCTTTTTTCGGCACGCTCAAGCATGATTTGCGGAACTTCAAATCCTAAATCTTTGGCACTGATCAAAAAATCAGTCACATAAACCGTCAACCATTTTTCTTCGCGTGATTGAGAACGCCAAAGGCCGAACCCCCCCGATGATTTTTGCATAGTCTGCAATCGGCCAATGGCAGAATTAACCGTTTCATATCGTTGTAGCTCTTTCGGTAATGACAATTGCCATTTTTTTTGTATCTGTTTGTTAGCCAGTGCCAATGGCCAGGCTCGGGAGGTGGTTTGCTCAAGACAGCCGTAAGGATACTGCAACAAATATTGCCATTGTGCTTTGGTATTGAGTGGTGGTTTGTCATCAACCACCCATTGCAGCTGCAACGTCCTGGGTAAGGCTCCGGCAAACCATTTTTCATTTGCTTCAAGTGTTTCGCCCGGCTTAATATATTGCAAAGCTTGTTGTGTTCTGGCTGCATAAGCTGGCCTTAAACCCAACTTCCACACTCGATTAAAATTAATTTTACGGGACTGTTCAATATTTGTTTGCTGACTGACATCATTTTTTACATTTAATTTAATCACCGCCTGTCCTGTGACCTGCGTAATCAATAGCGGGATCTGCAAGATGGTTTTTTCATTTTTAGCGAGCGTAACCTGACTGATTTCATCCTTAATATTGCTCAATTCAGCCCCGGCTATTTGCCATTTTATGGTTAAATTCTGTGTGGTTTTCAAGGTGTTTTGTAGATCTAAAGTAAGCTGGGTTATATCGCCCATGGCGGCAAATCTAGCCGTTGAAAGTTGTGTAATAATGGGCGCGCTGACAATGACATTTGCTGCTGCATCGGCATAGGAATCCTCACTGAAGGCCACGGCCATCAAACGCACTGCACCATTAAAATCCGGTATCAATAAATTAATCTGCGCCTCACCTTTATCGTCAAATTCTACTGGCCTGTGAAATAAGGCCACAATATTTACTTCAGAAGCCGGTTTATCACCGCCTCGATTCAACGAAGCAGCATCACCACCTGATCTGAGTTTGGCATAATCAAGGTTATTTAAATGCAGTATATTATCGTAATTATCCTTCGCATCCACATAAGGGTTAAGGTTGGCAAAAAAGTAATCCCAAGGCTGTGGCGTTTTAAAATTTGTTACTGACAACACCCCTTGATCTACTACCGCCAAGCTAACCATCACTTTCGATTTTGGTGCTTTAGCCAGTTTAAGTTTTACCTTTAATACAGTTTGAGGCTCGATTTTTTCAGGTGCTACGATAGATAATTTCAACTGCCTTTTAGTGCGCTTAAGCGGTAAAGCCTGCAAGCCAAGCGCACGCATAGGTAAACCTTTCCTCACCTGAGCTTCCGGCTGTGCTATCAGTGCGACAATACGCAGATCATGTCGTCTCCAATCTGTGGCGATTGGAATATCGACAATCATGCTTTTTTTGCGCGCAGAAATTCGTTTGGACCACAATACTCTTTCACTGTTTTCCACCAGAATAAACCCCGCACCCGGTCGGGGAGTCTGTAACTTTACATGCGCCACATCGCCCGGATTATAAGCAGGTCGATCTAATATGATTTCTATCTTGTCTGGCTTGGGCGCACGATTTTCATTTTGGTTATAACTCCACCAATTAGCTCCAATCCTGAAGTTATAAGTGGATTGATTACCCTGCTCATCTTCAACCAACAAACGGTAATAACCTTTCTCCACCGGCAAGCTAATATCGATGGGTTGATTTTTGCTGCGATACTGCTGTTGTAACGCATTGAATGGATTTTCTGTATGCTCGTAGCGCCAACCGCTATTTCTATCATATTCCCAGTAAGATTGGCGATTTAAATTAATTAAGGTAACGCGCAGCAGACGTCCGGCAAGTGCTTCACCTTTTTCATTGCTAGTTAACAATTTAAAGTGTGCTTTTTTGTTAACCAACTGGTTTTTTTCAGGATTGAATTCTGCACGAATGCCCGGCCAGTAACCACCTCTCCATTGATAAATAGTTAAAGCACGTTCAACAGCCCTGCCACCAGATTCAAGCACACTTGCGCGAAAATCCAGACGCACAGGTCCTTTAACTTTGTGCATACTTTCAAGTGTATCATCAGGTAATGTCAGGCTCGCCTTCCCCTTTTTATCCAGTTTTAGATCCTTTAGATACCAATTACGGTCATAGTTCTGTTTTTCACCAAAACGGAATTTTTGCCATTGCTTAAAAGGTGATCTGGCCTCTCGTATTCTCACTTCCGAAAGTAAACGATTCCCCGCCGCAGGTGCGCCATAAAGATAATCGCCGCTCACTTCAACAACAATTTCTTTATTGGGTTCAATCATGGTTTTATTTTTGCTGGAAAAACTAACCTTTATTTTTTCTGGTAAAAAATCTTCTATTAGTATGGATTTTTTTACAAATTCACTATCACCTTTTATTTTAACTTCTATTGACCACTTACCTGTTGGCGCATCTTGGGGAAGCTGGTATTGGTAGTCGTAATAGCCCAGGGGCTGGGGCGCTAATTTACCACTATGAGCAATCACACCATCAGGCCGCAACAATTGAAAATTTATCGGCATAGCCGGTAATAATTCGCCATCAAAATCCCTTAATAACAAACTGAATTGTAATTTTTCTCCCGGTCGATATAAATCTCGTGGTCCATAAATAAAAAATTCTCTTTTGCTAAATCCACGTTTTGGTAGTACAAAGTCTGAAAGATCCATGGCGGGTGAATTAAGTGAAATAAGGGCCAAATGTTCGCCTTTATTTGCCAATAATAGCGCGGCTTTTTTATTTTGTGGAAAAATTGCTTCCCCCTGAGAATTGGTTGTTCCTGCAAACAATAGTTCTCCATTTCGATTCAAGAGTTTAAACTTTACCTCTGCCATCAATTGTCCATCACGCACATGAGAGGTAAATAAATGATATTGCTCTTTATAAATTCTGACATGCATGGCGATATCGGAAACGGTAAAATAAGTGATGGCTTTGTTGTAATCAAAGATCCCCTGGCGCGTCATTACCGCAAAATAAATAGCCGGTGTTTGTCGGATTTTTTCTGGTAAAGGTAATTTGTTTTCAATCGTTTTATTGAGTGTGTTTTCCAGTTCATAACGCTTGCTTGAAATGGCTTCCAGACCGTTGGTAATTTGTGAAATCTGCCAATCTCCCGTACTCGATGCAGTTTCCAAATCTGTTAAGAGCATGGAAAATTTATCCGGGGATACTTTATAAAAATCCACATTGATATCTTTGACATTTACCGCTCTGACAGGAATACCAAGCGCTTTTCCTGCCGGGATGATCATGCCACGCCCGGAAAAGCCGACCACTGGCGGTAGATTCTTGGTGGTTAATTTGTATCCTTTGGAGAAGACCAGACGGGTATTATTTTTACCCATAAGTCCTGCTGAAACCATCACCTCATAAGTTTCTCTCGGCCTGATGTTAGTAAAATACAAGATTTTTTTATTTTCGGACAATATCCATCCACCTCTCACTTTATGTCCTTTTTTATTACTCACGTT
>CAZKUH010000311.1:0-3700 GCA_964555895.1 uncultured Enterobacterales bacterium | reverse complement strand
GGTGAGTAAAATGACTAAGAAAGATCAGCAGTCAATTTCTATTCATATGTAACTAGTAAATTTATAGGTTTAGTTATTGATGTTTGCGGTTGGCTATATGCTTTTATAAAGCATATTGGAATACGGTTATGCTTGATGGCTTCATCCCCAAGGGCAAAATTGAAAAAATGATGGATAATTCATATGTTAGTGATCAGTAAAATGACCAAGAAAGAGCAAAAATCTATACTTATACACCTTTAAGTTTGTGTTTTAATTAGTTTTAGGAGGAAGTCAATTGGAGCGATTTACTGTTGTTCGATCGAATTTTTCTCGTGAAGAGCTTTCTGTCGAATCATTTCAGCCTCAATGCGCTTAATGAGTGCTATAAATCGAGGATGTTTTTCTAGCGATATGAACACCGGTTCTTGTAAAATATTAGAACGCCAGTCATGCAAATTACCATCATCAATGGATGCTTCGAGATAGTCAATTGCCTTGTTTTTATTGCCTCGTATCGCACTTACATAAGCAAGCCTTAAAAGATCTAGACCGTCTAGTCTAACTTGGCGTTCAGAATAAAATGCTTCATTGTGTAGTTTAAATCTATCTGCCAACCTTTTTTCTTTTTCAATATTTCCCTTAGATTGATAGACGGCAATTAACGAGGATATACCTTTTCTATCTCCAACTTCTTCAAGGGTTTTAGGTTGTGGTGCTCCAACTAACGCAAAGATCTCTGGTAAATATTTGGCTATCAGATCCTCAGCGTCATCAGGCTTATTATTTTTAAGTAGCAAATGAACACCTCTCGACGCTAGTTTACTCTTCGAAACTCTACGATAAGCCGTATCTGGGTTTTCAAGCGTACCTTTAATGAGTCTTAGCGCTTTATCATTTTCTCCTAAATAGATAAGCGAATTAACTTTAGCATCAATTGCATCGGCATTATTGTCTATAAGGTTAATGGATTGCTCAGCATAATCGAGGGCTTTTGGCCCATCACCGAGGGATAAATAATACCCCGATAAAAATCGAGGCTCGTCAGGATCATTCATATCTTTAGTTCGGGTAACTTTTGAATAATGAATCGCATCCACAAGGTTGCCCAAGCAACAACTGTTAAGCCAACCTAAAAAGAACGTGTAATCTCCAACATTAGGGTTAATCTTAATAGCTTGTTTAAATGCTGCCTCGGCTTCGGTATAAGCTTGCAGTGTGTTTTGTAAATACATGCCATAATATAAAGAAATATCAGCATTAAGTGGGTCAAGCTGTTTTGCATAATTAAATAAGTATTTTGCTTTATCTTCGCCCATCTCCAAGCCGAAGTAACGAACGTAATTAAAAATAATTTCGACATTGTTTGGATTAAGTTTGTAAGCATGCTTTAGATATTTTTTAGATAACTTAACATTTCCTTTCAAGCCTATAGCGTTAGATCTAACTAAATACGCGAAGGCGTGATCACTCTTTAATGCGAGTACTTCTTTTATTAGTATTTCGGCGTTATCAAGTACTTCTACATTTAACCGACTACCTGTTGAAAATTGGCGAGTATATGTGTCTGCTAGTTTAACTTTTGCCTGATTAAAATTAGGCTCTATTGTTAAAGCGGCTTTAAAATTATTTTCTGCGCTGTTTAAGCTCTCAAACGTTAGCGTATGTATGTCTTTTAAACCAGAAAGATAAAAATCATATGCCTGAGGGCTAATTAAACTTTGCGAAGATGGGTTATTAACTAAGTTGATATTCAGTTTTTGTCTAAGTGCGTTGACAATAGCGCTGGATATTTCGTCTTGAACTGAAAAAATATTGTTAAATTCTCTATCGTAGGTCTCCGACCAAAGGTGTGTGTCTGTTTCTGTGTCGATTAACTGCACGGTTATTCTAATGTTGTCACCGTCTTTTCTTACACTGCCTTCAAGAATGTTTTTAACGCCAAGAGATTTTGCTATTGCTGGAAGAGCGAGTTTTGTATTTTTAAAAGCAAAAGAAGACGTACGAGAGATGACTTTAAGGTTATCGAGTTGGGCAAGATTGTTTGAAATTTCTTCCGTAATACCATCAGAGAAATATTCTTGCTCAGGGTCAGCTGACATGTTAACAAAAGGCAATACCGCAATACTTGTTATATGTTCAAGTGTCTTGGAAAATGGAATTTGATTATTGGCGTCAATATTAAGACTTTCATCATCTAAATACTTAAAAATAAATGGCTGCAATAAATTCAACAAAACCACGATTGCAGTAATGCTACTTAATGTTTGTACCCAAGATATTTTTCGTCGATTTATAGTAGGATGGCTTTTGGAGGTTGCTGTTATATGAGGTACAGCGATTTGTTCACGATTTGGTTCAGTTTCACTAATTAATACCGTCGGGATCATTCTGAACCCTACGCCGTGAACACTTTCAATATATTGTGGTTTAGCTGCATTATCTCCCAAAGATTGACGTAGCATCATTATTCTTTGGGTAATATTTTCAGGGGTAATTATCCTGTTTTCCCCCCAGACATTATTAACCAGTTCGTCATGGTCAATAATATTGGGCGAGCCTGCAAGTAAGGTTGTTAGCACCTTATAACTGAGCTTTGTTAACTTAATGGTGTCATTACCGCGCTGTAATTGACGAAGCTCAGTGTTTAATGTCAAATCAGCAAATTGATAGTTCATAGTGTTTTTTATTTTTATAGTCATGATTTAGATTTATAACATCATGAAATTATAGTTTAAATACATATTTCATGCAGTTTTTATGAAAACTTTATGGAAATTTTAGGTTTTTATCATGTTTGCTTAACCATGATTCCTTATGCTTTTTGTTCACTATTGAAAGGAATACATCGTTATGGATAAGAAGCTGATAGTTTGTTTAATCGTCATTTTTTCCGTTTATTACTCTCCACTCACCTTAGCAGGGAAAGATAAAGGAAAGGACAAAGGCACAAGTTGTTATGTTTCAGGAAACCCTGATTATAAGGATCATAAACATAAAGGACACGAACATAAGCACCCAAATAAACATCCATTGGGAAGCGACAAAAACCCTTACAGCTCACTGGCCGAAGTAGAAGCCGACGAGGTCTGTCAGCATATTCATGTGCTGTATTCTGACACGGCGCTTGATGGCGGTATCACCTTACGTGACGGTCAAAAGCTCACTGGAGAAAAAGGTAAACACGGTAAGCACAGTCAACTGCCAATTATAACCAATAGTACATTTGCCACTTCATTTGGTGTGGGTGTCATTTTAGCCAGAGATAACGAAGTAAAACATCTGCATATCAAAGATACGCAAAACACCAGTATTCTGGGTGAGTTTCAAATCCAGCCTTTTGGGGGCAAGCAAAAATTAGATGATATTCTTATTACAGGGGCGAACCAAGCAGGCTTGTTTGATCCCGCTTTAGGCGGCGTCAATGCTAATCCAAGTGTACAGCTTGGTTCAATTGAAGATATAGAGATCTCCATTAAAAAGAGTGACATTGGGCAATCAAATGTGGGTTCCATATTAATATACTCTTTAGGTGGACATGCTGACGTAAAAATAACAGATAGCAATATCCACGATCAGGCACAATTGTCAGAAAATTATGAGCAGTCACCAGGTGTTTTTATTCTTGCGTTAGAAAACTCATCGATTACTGCATCAATAAAAAACGTGTAACTACTCACCCCCTACATCATTAATTTTTCCTGTGAGAGCTATTTGAATA
>CAZKUH010000310.1:0-3702 GCA_964555895.1 uncultured Enterobacterales bacterium | reverse complement strand
GCTGTTCCGGGTCGCCCAAAAAGCCAATCCGAACCTGTCTGATAATGAAGTAAAGCTGATGCTTATCAAGGAGAGCATGCGGAACATGGCCGAGATCGGCAAATGGAAAGATCGTTGGCTTATGCACCCGTTCCCGAACATGAGCGAGCCTGAAAAGGCGATATGCTATCTGACCGACTATGGTGATTATGATGAAGACCACCAGGCATGGCTTTACAACAAGGCATCCATGCACGGTATCGATTGTTTCTTTATGCAGGTCAGGCGGCGGTTGTCGCTGCTGGAGCGTCCCATCGCATCATCCAGTGCCACAGGCCGCAAGTGGTTCGGGTATTCAGCCTATAATCCGGAAAGCATTGTGAAGATGCTCGACATCTTCCGGGTGTTCTACAACTATTGCCTTGTGGGTAAGGATGGAGAAACGCCTGCAATGCGCCTTTCATTGGCTAAAGGCATTATCAAGATCGAAGATATAATATATTTTCATGGCGGAAACTGAGGGAAAGATGGCAATTACAAAACAACAAGAACAGTGGTATGTTGATCAAATGAAAGTGCTCGACCCTAAATCGGAAGTAGTTTCGGTTGAGCAAGATAAGGGCGTTATCCACTACAATTCAGCCATCAAAAGTGATGAATCACATAGCAAAGACATTGGACCGGAAGAGTTGGTTCATGCTCTCACGATAGTTATATTAAACAAAAAGATGGGATACCCACTAGATCGTATATACCATGAAAAGTATATTAAGTACGGAAGCTCCAATTCCAAACCCAAAGAAATTGATATTTTGATATTAGATGAAGATGACCTTCCATATGCCGTGTGGGAGATGAAATCATCTCAGGATTACGACAAAGATGTGGAAGGAGCAACGAACACCCAGCTATTCGGTACTGCACCCTTACTTACAAACGGAGCTCCGAGGTTTGTTGTTTGCGCTACGATTGATCCAATGACGACCGATCCTGATTTCAAGATGAGGTGCATTGATTACAAAAAACACAAGGACTACTTGGCGTGGGTTGCTGATGCGAAACCAACTATCCCTGCCTTCCCTATTGATTATAGAGAGCCAGATTATGAACCATATGTCCGAGGTGGTAATCGAGACCTAAGAACTAATTGCACCCTTTCAGAATTCAGGTCGGTTGCGACTGCATTTCATAACGAATTTTTCTCAGAACATCCAGACAATCAATTGTTTGAAAATCTTGTAAAATGTCTCTTGGCTAAAATTTCTTCTGAAAAAAATACCGCTGCTGGTGAGGAGTACGGATTCCAAATTACATACAGGAAGGGTAAAGCTCAGTCGGCCCAAGAAGTTTTCGATAAAATCAACTTGTTGTATAAGGATGCATACAAGCGATATATTGATCCCTCGGGCGAAGATGAAATTGACTCTAGGCAGTTCTCCGCCGAACGAGTCAAATCTGTGGTCTCCTCTTTAGAGGGGATGGCTCTCACAACCGGAAGCGCTCTTAGTGCTGATATAATGGGGGCATTCTTTGAAGAAATCATAAGGGCTGGATTCAAACAAGATCGAGGAATGTATTTTACCCATGATAATATTGCCAGATTCATGGTTGAAGCAGTCGGGCTACGCTCCCTTACTCAGCAAAAGTGGAAAAGTGCTTCACACCCAAACAATCGTCTTCCATATGTGATCGATCCTGCTTGTGGTGCAGGCACATTCTTACTCCATGCGATGCATTGCATATCGAGCTCAATTCGTGGGGATAAATCCAAAACTGTATTAACTGTTGATGATCAAGACTATTTTGATCGCAATCTGAGTGATAAGGCTCCTAACGCTTGGGCGAAAGATTTCCTGTATGGATTTGACTACAAGTTCATTATGGCCATGACAGCCAAGGTCAACATGGTGTTACACGGCGATGGTGTTTCACATATATTCAAAGATGATGCATTCCGCCCCTTGAAAGAATATTCCGATGATAAGTTCCGTCCGTTACAAAGCTCCAAACGGGTACTAAACCTTGCGGAGTATAAACCCGATGTTTGCGAAGCATTTGATGTAGTCATTTCCAATCCTCCTTTCGGGGTGAAGCTCTCATCAGAGACCACATCTAAACTGGCTGAGACATTCTCATTGGGAGAAAGGCAATCAACCGAAGGGCTGTTTATTGAACGGAGCTTCCAACTCCTCAAACCGGAAGGTCGGCTGGCAGTGGTGTTGCCTGAATCAATATTAAACGCCTCGGAGAACAAGGCTGTTCGTCTTCTTCTCTATCGCCTCTTCAATATTAGAGCAATCGTTCAAATGCCTAGAAATATATTTGTGGATACTCCTACTCTTACCAGTTTGCTATTTGCTCAAAAGAAAACTCGCGAAGAAATCCAAGAATGGGATGCGAAGTGGGCTTCACATTTGGCTGAGGCAGAGAAGAAAATCAAAAATGCAAAGAAGTATATTTCAACCAAGTATGTGAAGAACGAAAGCAAGCAAGCTGCCGATATTGAGTCGAGCATTCTAAACGCCCTTGCCCCAGTTGTTTCGAGTGAAGATTGGATTGTAGTTGGAGGCAAAAATGCCCGAGTGCTTTCATTAACCCTTCCTAGAGGGGTTGCTAAAAAAGAAGATGCAGCCGAACATTATAAAGCGATTTTCTCTAGCGCTTCATTCAGAAATCTAGTTATCCAATATGTATTCAAAAAGACAGCACACGATATTGGTAATAATTGGGCTTCTTACATAGTAAAAGAGGTTGGGTTCAAACTTAGCAATAGGAAAGAGAGAGCGCGCGAAAATCAATTGTGCGTATTCAAAGGAGTGGATTCGGGAGACCTGATCAACAACCTTCACTTGGGCGAAGAACAAGCTGAAGTGGTAATCAATACTGAATCACCTAAAACCGTTCTTGATTTCATATCAAGCGACGTGAACTGGAGTTGATTAAATGAAAACGATATTCCCAATCCGCTCTAAAAGTAGCCTTTTACAAGTGGCTGAAAGCCTATCCCTAAGATGTGATGCAAAGCAATCTGAGCCAAGATTTCTTGATCTCGAAAGGTCTTTTGGAGAGCAGCAGACGGTGTTTCTAAACGCCTACTTGCCGGATCCGTTTGTGAAAGGCGTACAGCCGAATTATTTGGATGAACCGGGTGAAGATGGGATAGCATATGTTGTGAACACTCTATCTGTTCAAAATCTGAAGATTAGTGCTCCAGCTTGTCGATGGATATCAATGAAAAACTATACAAGCCTAACCGAAGGGCGAATGCTAAAAGACGGGGATGTAGTATTGACCGTTGATGGCGGAACAAGTATTGGCAAATCGGCTGTTTTTTCATCTAGTGATTTCAGAGATCAGCTAGGATTGGATGAGGATGATTCCTTATTTGTAACTGTAGATAGTCACGTTGCGATTCTACGTCCTGAAGGAATATCCCCAGAAGCATTAGTCTATTTATTGTCATCCCCAGTAGGCCAGGCACAATTTCAGAAGGCTGAAAGTGGAGCTAGTGGTCAAACCGCTGTATCAGAGTCAGACATCCGGGCTTTTAAGTTTCCCAAATTAACCCCGAGAAAAATCTCTATGGCCGTAACACAGTTAAAAGATTCATTAGAACAGGCCGTAACGCTGGAGAAAGAAGCAGAAGCAATTCGGCTCAATGGCTGGAAATTAAATCAACCGATTTGAAAAGTGCGGTTATTTATGTTGATTTCAATACAAACA
>CAZKUH010000309.1:0-3723 GCA_964555895.1 uncultured Enterobacterales bacterium | reverse complement strand
ATTATGAGGGAGGTTATTGGTTACAGTTATGGAATTTTTTGTTCGCTATCCTAGTTGCTTATTTTTTATTGCAAAGTAGATGGTCGATAAAGATGCGAGATTGGAGTCAAAAGATTAGTCGTTTTGTTTTTCTGCAAAATATGATTTATATGATTCAATATATTATTCTGGTTTCTATTATCAGCTTCCCGTTAGAGGTGTATCAGGGTTATTTCAGAGAACATGCTTACGGGCTGTCAAATTTGACCTTTGCGGGGTGGTTAGGGGAAGAATTTAAAGGGCTGTTAATTTCCCTGGTGTTGATGAGTCTGGTCGTTGCCACTATTTATAAAATTATTCATAAGGCGAGAAACACCTGGGCAATTTGGGGTGGTGTTTTAAGTATTGGCTTTATTGCCTTTATGGCTATGATTGCGCCGGTATATATTTCACCTTTATTTAATGACTATGTGCCGTTAAAAGAGAGTGCATTGAAATCAGAAATTCTCTCAATGGCAAGAGCAAATGGTGTGCCGGCAGATAACGTTTATGAGTTCAATGCATCGAAACAATCAACAAGAATCAGTGCTAATGTCAGCGGTATGTTCGGCACATTAAGAGTCAGTCTGAATGATAACTTGCTCAATCGAAGCTCACCTGCCAGCATAAAATCTGTTATGGGTCATGAGCTTGGGCATTATGTGTTGAATCATGGAATCAAATCTTTATTATCTTTCAGTATTGTCATGATTTTAGGTTTCTTCTTTTTGAAATGGGGCTTTAATCGTTTTAACAAAAAACGTTGGGGAATTACCGGAGAAGATGATATTGCAGGGTTCCCGTTAGCCGTGGCATTGTTCTCGTTTTACTTTTTTATTATGACACCTATGACAAATAGCATTGTCAGAGTTGCCGAAATAGAAGCGGATTATTTTGGTTTAAATGCAGCAAATGAAGCAGACGGTTTTGCCGAAGCCATTTTAAGCTTGTCAGATTATCGAAAAATGAAACCGGGTTATTGGGAAGAAATTATATTTTATGACCATCCAAGCGGATATAATCGAATTCATGCAGCCATGGTTTGGAAGAAAGAGCATTGGAAGAAAGAGCAATCAGTTGAAGGAAAGTCCATTGAATCACCATAAGAGCAAATTTTTTTTCGATGCTTTTAGGTTTAACTCATTGTTTTCTCATGTTCCTGCAAAATAAACCTTTTTGCCTGATCATATTCCTTTTTGTCAATTAGATTTGATTCAAGTAAACGACGGTGGTCCTGCATTTCAGCTACCAGACGTTCTTTGCCATTTTTTAGGGATTGGCGCGAGTTTTGTATTTTATTATTTAATAATTGTGAAAATTCATTGAAGGCTTGTTTGTTGGGTAAATTGTAATAAAGCTCCAATAAATTGGCGTGTCCATATTCACTTTCCCAAACCGATCGAACCGACGAGAGTCTGGGGACGAAAGTTAAAAACAATAAACCAACCAAACCAGGCAAGACAGCCAGTCCAGGCTCCATTTCCAGAAACGATAATCCAATATAAGACATCAATAAGAGAGCCAGACTGGTCGCTAATGTCGTCATTGGTATGGTTATTTTGGTTTGGACCTGAGAGGAGAGGAAACGCAAATCAATTACCTGTTCATCAGACCAGTATCCACGAGGACTGGATTCAGCAATGGACAAATAATGTTTGTTAAAAAAATAACAATATCGTGTGGTTTTTCTCAAGGCATTATATTGTTCAAATTCTTCAGTAACCACCCGTTCGTTTGGAAAAGGGACTTTAGGAATATGTCTATAATCTACATCATTAATAGCTTGGGGGATTATTTCAATGATTTGCATTTTATACCTGAAAATATATGGCAGTAGAGAGTCCTTATAAAATAGTCAATAAACGCCCTTGAAAACCTGTGACATGTCACATATTCATCCAATGATGTACATAACTTTGTGAAAATTGTGAACTACTTCAACAAAAATTAAGGGCTTCTTTCTTCAACACCCATTATTGCTACAGGCATAGAGAAATCCTGATTAGGCTCTTCTTTTTAACATGCATTGTATATAAACTGTTTTAAAGGCTACAGCATCGAATAGTAGGACTTTTTATGTTCAATCTAGAAACTTTAATAATTTTGCAGCAGGCGACAGAGCATTTGGGTAAGGGATTTAAGTCACTGGATGATTTTAATGAGGAAATTGACATAGAGGCCATGGAGCATGTTTTGATGATGGTTGCGCAAAGAATGCAAAATAATTATCCTTACCAGCATCCTTTTTATATCGGTCAAATGCTTAAGCCTCCGCACATTATTGCTCGACTTGCCTATAGTTTGGCCATGTGTATTAATCCGAATAATCATGCGTTGGATGGCGGGCGGGAAAGTTCTAAAATGGAGAAAGAAGTTGTTGCGGCAATTGCCAGAATGTTTTGCTGGAAGGAACATTTAGGGCATCTGAGTGGTGGTGGTACTATGGCTAATATGGAAGCCTTGTGGGTTTCCGGAAAGATCCACCCTGATAAAAAAATATTGGCATCGGAGCAAGCGCATTATACCCATCAGAGGATCTCTGCTGTTTTACAATTAGATTTTGCTACTGTAGCTTGTGATCATCGCGGCAAAATGTGCCTCAAAGATTTGCAACATAAATTAAGCAAGGGTAATGTAGGGACTGTTGTTGTTACACTGGGTAGCACTGGCCTGGGTGCTCTGGATCCATTGCCAGAAATTTTGCAATTGCAAAAGCACTACAATTTCAGAATACATGTGGACACTGCTTATGGCGGCTATTTTACTCTGGCTAATAATCTACAAGCTGAAGGAAGGTTAATATTCGACAGCCTTAAAGCAGTTGATTCCATTGTTATCGATCCACATAAACACGGATTACAACCTTATGGTTGTGGTTGTATTTTGTTCAAAGATCCGGCAATAGGCTTATTATATCGACATGACTCCCCTTATACTTATTTTAGTTCAGATGAACTCCATCTTGGTGAAATTTCTTTGGAGTGTTCCAGGGCTGGTGCGTCTGCTGTGGCGTTATGGGCAACGCAAAAATTATTGCCCATGGAAAAAAATGGCGAGTTTGCCCTAGGTTTATCTAAAGGACGTCAAGCGGCATTGGAATTTTATAATCGTTTAAATAAATCAGCAAGATTCCGCACCATTTTGCAACCTGAACTGGATATTGTGGTATGGGCGGGCAATGCAACAAATGCTGCGGCAATATCGAAAGAATCACAAAGAATTTTTGATAGTGGTGCAGAAGTTGATCTGCATATGGCTTTAATTAAACTACCAAAAAGTTTATTGCAACATTTTTGGAAGGATGTTGAGTTTGATGAGGAAGTTGTCACCTGTTTAAGAGCCTGTTTTATGAAACCGGAGCATCTCGAATGGATGGATAAGATTTATTCGAAACTGGAAGCGATATCTTTATAAATAACCTCAGCTCGGGATAAGGAAAACCACCAGCGCGCGTATTTTCGCGGTTCTCCGCGTTGATTTTGTTTCCAATAACGCACTATTACTGCACAAATTCGCCTTGATAACCACAAAAATACGCCCATTGGTTAAATTTAAAGTCTTGGTTTAATAATAAATGGCTACTTTTTCAACATATTATCTCTTTTTTAATTGTGCTGACTTGGCTTCCCTTATCCCGAGCTGAGGTTAAATAACCTCAGCTCGGGATAAGGAAAACCACCAGCGCGCGTATTTTCGCGGTTCTCC
>CAZKUH010000308.1:0-3731 GCA_964555895.1 uncultured Enterobacterales bacterium | reverse complement strand
CCTCGTCGTGCATGACGAAAATCAGGCCAGTAATACAATGCAGGAAATGTAAATTTTATGGCATCAATATTATTTTTTTTCGCCCACTCAGCTACCGAAAAAACATCATTGCTAACAAAGTCATCATCACCCAAAAAAAGAAAATAATCACCTGTTGCAGCCGCAAACCCAGCATTAAAATTATCAACAACACTTTGCCCTACGGCTGAGCGAACATATTTCACCTTTTCAGTGAATTGATTGGATTCAAGAAAAACCTTCAAATCATCTTGCTCGCTACTATCCGCAATAACAATCTCTAAAGGTTGATTCAAAGATAAAAGAGACTCAATCGTTTTTTGTGCATAACGGCAACGATTATGTGTAGGAATAATCACAGATATCAGCATAATTTACTTCTTCTTTGTAAGAAAATAAGGCAAAATAAAACGTTTTTCATCATTTAAAACTCACACACATTATTTTTTTCGCCCTTAAAGATAAAATTAAACTGGCTAAGAAGTGATAACCTACATACACCCAGCAGATAACATCAACCCTTTTCATTGTAGCAAATATAACAACCAACAGTAAAGCAATTATCGTCAATAACCAAGATAACTTAGCCTGAAAAAAGAAATCTTCATAAGCCACTAAGACCACATATGGCAAATAGCCCATTGCTCCTGCCATTGCTGCAAATAAAAGTATTTTCACATATTCTGACACAGCTATAGCCAATGTACTATCCTGCAACCATAGCATCAGAATCATATCCCGCTGCAACCATAACAATAATGATGGCAGTAAAACCAGAGTAACTAATACCATAAAAAATTGCTTCATCACTTTTTTTCTTTTGACAATATTTTCACTTGAAATGGCTTCAATAAGTGTTGGTTGAAAGTATTGTACAATTGGAGCGGCTAAAATGAACAATGGTAACATTGCAAAAGAACTCGCCAAGAAATATATCCCTACATCCTTTGCAGAGACAAAGGCTAAAATAATCGGCTTATCGAGTTGTACGATTGCTGCACCAGCAAGACCAGCCATTAAAAGGGGTTTCCCTCGCTTTAACAATAAAAAAACAGACTTCCAAGTCACTCGATAGGCTATAGTATTCACACACAATACTCGCTTGCAAAAATAGCGTGTTACGAACCAGTGAATCGAACTTACAAAGACCTGTGCGGCGATAAAAACTGCCAAGGAAGCATCAATATACATCAATGCCAATACAGTCACGATTGCTCTTCCCAAGACCCCAATAATTTGAATTAAACTCGATAATACATACTGTCTGGATGCAACAATTGCCGATTGGGCTACATTCTGCAACACCAAGAAAAAAAACAATACAATCATTCCCATATACTCTGAGGTGCTTAAATATTGATCATCAACACTCATTAAAACAAAAACACCCAAAATCATCAAGAGACCATAAAACAACGATAAAAGAGCCTCCGAATCTCTCCATAATTGCATAGAATGATGTTTACCCATCGAAGCATGAACTGCTACATCCCTTGCGACAAGGGTAGCCATGCCAAAATCCAGCATGATTAAAAATGCTTGAAAAGAAAGAATAACTGCCACAATACCAAATGTAGAATCACCAAGCAATCGATGAAACCATGGAAGGAAAATAATACCAACAAGGACAGCGCCAGATTTACTGGCAAATAACATTCCCAAACTAAAAATATTTTTGCGCATAAGTTAATTGCGTACGACTTACGCTTTCCTCCAGAGGGCAATCATTTTCAGGATATAGTCCATATCCTCTTTTGAAAGCCACCAACCACATGGAATCGCCAAAATATGTTTTTGCAATAGTTCTGTATTGGGTAATGCTTTTTTAGAAGTTTTTGAAAAGCAGGAATAGCAATCATTACGTAAATGCAAAGAAGAAACATGTATCCCTTTACCCTTCATAAAGGTCAATAACTCATCTTTACTCTCTACCCATAACAACATGGTCCAAAATGAAGGTTCACTGTTTTCAAGTGCTGGTATACAATGCACAAAGGGAGTAGCTTCAATTTTATCTTGAAGGTATGCGGCATTGTTACGAATCATTTCCATTTTTAGGCGAGCGTTTGGAAGCTGAACACAACCCACCGCCGCTCCAATATTACTCATGGATGCAGACCAACCAGTATTAGGAATATCAGATAGCTCATTAATTTCCCCAATAGCATTGCGGAATGTTGAAAAGTTGATGCCTAAACGTCGAAATTTTATTAATAAATCAACATGTTTTACATCTCTACAAACAACTGCTGCGCCTTCAAATGTTTGCACTAAGCGCGTTGGGTAAAAAGAAAAAACAGCAAAGTCACCAAATGAGCCAACCTGCTGACCATGAACTGTTGCTAGCATTGCATTATTACAGTCTTCGATTAAAATAATACCTCGCCGTTGGCATATCGCGGCAATTTCTTTAATTTTCCCAGGATAACCCGCAACGTGATAGATTAAAGCAGCTTTTGTATGTGGTGTAATCGAATTTTCAAAATTAACAGGGTCAACAAATACCGATTCGTTTTCTACATCAACCCAAACAGCATTCGCTCCAACAGAAGCAATGGGGGCATTACTTGCCATGCAAGATAAAGCTGTGGTTACTACATCATCACCTGAACCAACACCTATCAAATCCAATAAAGCATGAATGGCACTCGTCATATCTGACATGGCAACAATATGCTTTTGTTGTAATACATCAGACAAATCGCTTTCAAACTTCGCTACATAAGAACCGCCTGCAATCATACCTGATCGCATCACAGATAAAGCAGCTTGCTCAACTGCTTGATTATTCTCTACTTTAAAAAGAGGTATCATAAGGCATTATCCACCACGTAAAACATCCACAATCTCCTGCCGTTTTTCCAATGTTAGCCACCAGCCACAAGGAATATGAATCATCCTTTTATAATAGTTGTCCAAAGATCCTAAGTTTAAAGTAGAAGACTCAAATATCGAATGATAATGGTTCGGTCGGTGTAACTTAGATGCCATAACACCAATACTTTTAAGTTTACGTTCTATATCATCAGAATTATCCGATAAAATCGTATATAGCCAGTAACTTGGCTCTGCTACAGCATCAAAAACAGGAACAGATAACCCTGGAATTTTTACCAATTCACAATCAAAGTAAACACCATTATCTTTGTGTGTAGCAATTCGTTTCTGAATAATATCCAACTGTGCCAAACCAATCGTAGCTGTAACATTATTCATATTATACTTATAACCCACACTCGTAACATTTACTAAATCCCTTGGAACACCCTTTTCAAGACCAAACCAACGAAACCGCTTTGCTTCTGATATGTTTTTTGATTCTTTTACAATCAAAAAACCACCATCAACTGTCGTCATATGCTTGATTGCCTGAAAAGAGAAAATCCCATAATCACCCAGCATACCAACAGAGTGACCATCATACTTTGCTCCTAACGCATGGGCACAATCCTCAATAACAGGAAGATGATGTTTGTTCGCCAGTGCCATTAAAGCATGCATACAAACAGGTATACCAGCATAATGCACAATCATAATTGCTTTCGTTTTTGAGGTGATTTTTTCAGCAATTGAATCCACAGAAATATTGCCTGAATCTTGCTCCACATCAGCAAATACAGGTTTAGCACCAGCATGCAAAATCGCCAAATTGGTTGGCTCTGCAGTCATGCTTGTTGAAATTACCTCATCACCAAATCTGACGCCAGCTAAAT
>CAZKUH010000307.1:0-3785 GCA_964555895.1 uncultured Enterobacterales bacterium | reverse complement strand
AGGTGATTGGAGTTCAGACGTATGCTCTTCCTATCTAAACAACATATGCCAGCAGATTCAGCAACATGCTGAAGCAGGCTCGTCTGGCCTTCGTATCGCAATTGTTGCAGGTGAAATCTCTGGAGACAAGCTTGGTGCCGGTTTAATGTCAGCGTTAAAAAAACGTATTCGTGGTATCCAATTTGAAGGTATCGGTGGTGATGACATGCTGGCACAAGGTCTAAAATCTTTCTATCCGATGGAAAGGTTATCGGTAATGGGAATCGGTGCCATTCTGCGCAGATTGCATGAATTATTAAAACTCAGAAAATATTTGAGCCATTATTGGGGCGCTGAAAACCCTCCCGATTTGTTTATAGGTATCGATGCACCAGTTTTTAATACCGGCCTCGAATTAAAGTTAAAAAAACAAAGCATAAAGACCCTGCACTATGTGAGTCCATCGGTCTGGGCATGGCGGCCGGGAAGAATAAAAAAAATAAAACTTGCAGTCGATCACATGTTGACACTTTTTCCGTTCGAAATGGCTATCTATCGGCAATATCAGATTCAGGTGACCTGTGTCGGGCATCCTATGGCTGAAGATATTCCACTCCGGGTAGAGCAACAGCTATACCGAGAAAAACTTTCACTAGCGAAAAAAGAAACATTTATTGCTATTCTACCGGGAAGTAGAAGCAGTGAACTTAAATATTTAGCCCCGTTATTTTTACAAGTAGCCCAAAAACTCTATACTAAAAATCCGCAACTAAAATTTATTTCTGCGATGGCAAATGACAAATGTGACCGCATTTTTCGCACGCAGTTGCAACGCTACCCGGATCTGCCGTTAACCTTGTTTCAAAGACAATCCAGAGAAGTTATGGCCGCTGCGGACGTTATTTTAATTTCTTCTGGCACGGCAACACTGGAAGCCGCTTTATTAAAAAAACCCATGGTGGTGAGTTATAAAGTGGCCCCTTTAAGTTATCGTATCTTTCATTATCTTTCGGTATTGAAATATTATGCATTGCCCAACTTATTATCAGGCAGGGAAATCGTGCCAGAATTCTTGCAATATGATGCGACAAGCGAAAAAATTGTGCCTGCTATGGAGAAGTTCTTAAATGCCAAAGAAGCAGAAAAGCGACAACTTGTTAAGGAATTTAGCACATTACATCAATCTTTACGCCAAGGTGGTAGTGCTAAAGCGGCTGATATTGTTTGTCAGATGTTAAATTATCAATGTTGATAATAGCCGGTGTTGATGAAGTCGGACGAGGACCGCTTGCAGGAGCCGTGGTGACGGCAGCGGTCATTCTTGACAAAACCAGGCCTATCTCAGGACTGAATGATTCAAAAAAACTTTCCGAAAAAAAACGAGAGGCGCTCTATCGGGAAATTTGTGAAAAAGCTTTATGTTGGAGCCTGGGTCGGGCTGAAGTTGCCGAGATAGATAAAATAAACATTCTTCAGGCGACATTATTAGCAATGCAAAGAGCCGTTAACGGTCTCTCGATACAACCAGAAAAAGTTTTGGTGGATGGCAATAAAACACCAAAGTTAGCGATGCCTGCTGAAGCTATCATTGGTGGCGATGGTCTGATAGCAGAAATCAGTGCGGCATCGATTATTGCTAAAGTAAGCAGGGACAGGGAAATGTGTCAGCTGGCAAAAACATACCCCGGTTATGGATTGGAAAAACATAAGGGGTATGGTACCAAACTTCATTTGCAGGCTTTACGAGCGTTAGGTCCGACGAAGATCCACCGTTGTAGTTTTGCGCCGGTAAAAGCATTGTTATAAGGTTTTAATCCGAGCAGTATAAATTTATTATTCAGAAATTTTAAAATACGGGAAAAGGTTAACGCTATGTCGGGATCCGCAATTACACCCACATTTATTCATTTAAGAACGCATACAGAATATTCTATTGTGGATGGATTACTGCGGACGCAAGCTTTGATCAAGCGATGTGTAGAAAGAGAGATGCCGGCAATTGCAGTGACAGATCAGAGTAATATGTGTGCTTTGGTCAGATTTTATCAAGCGGGAAATGCTGCCGGAGTTAAACCTATCATGGGGCTTGATGCCTGGGTTCATGATGATGAAGTGGGTGATAAACCTTTTCGAATTGTCTTTTTATGTATGAACAATAAAGGTTACGTCAATTTAACTGAGCTTATTTCCAAATCTTATCTGGAAGGGCAAAAAAACGGCATCCCGGTTATTGAGACTGCCTGGATGAAATCTAGACATGAAGGATTGATTGTTTTATCAGGTGGCAGGGAAGGCGATGTGGGCAGACTGCTGTTGTCTGGGAATCTCCAACAAGCCGCAGAACGGCTGGCTTGGTGGAATCATTTATTTCCCGATCGTTACTACCTTGAATTGCAGCGTACTGGCAGAGAAAACGAAGCAGCCTACATCCATGCCATTGTCGGCATGGCGCAAGGTTCAGCGACCCCGGTAGTTGCCACCAATGACGTCATGTTTGATGTCACCACAGATTTTGAAGCACATGAAGCTAGGGTATGTATCAATCAGGGACGAGTATTAGATGATCCCACTCGGCCACATCATTATAGCGATCAACAATATCTCAAAACGGCCGAAGAAATGTGCCAGTTGTTTGCTGACATTCCATCGGCTCTCGAGAACAGTGTGGAAATTGCTCGACGTTGCAATCTCGAAATTAGTTTGGGTAAAGCTTTTCTACCTGATTTTCCAGTGCCGGATGGATTGACCATCGGCGACTTTTTTGCTGAACAGTCTCGAAAAGGACTGGAATTACGTTTAGCCGAACTTTTTGACACTACAGCAGCAGATTTTCCTGAGCAAAGAAAAGTTTATGATGAAAGACTGCTTTTGGAACTCGATGTTATCTTGGAAATGGATTTTCCGGGTTATTTTTTGGTGGTAGCTGATTTTATCAAATGGTCAAAAGATAATGATATCCCGGTGGGTCCTGGACGAGGTTCAGGTGCCGGTTCTCTGGTTGCTTATGCATTAAAAATTACCGATCTGGATCCTTTGGCATATGACTTACTTTTCGAACGTTTTCTTAATCCAGAAAGAGTCTCAATGCCAGATTTTGATGTGGATTTTTGTATGGAGGGTCGTGACCGGGTCATCGAATACGTTGCGAATAAATATGGTAAGGATGCCGTATCTCAAATAATAACATTTGGAACGATGGCTGCAAAAGCGGTTATTCGAGACGTCGGTCGGGTTTTAGGTAAACCTTATGGTTTTTGTGATCAATTATCCAAAATGATCCCTTTTGATTTGGGGATTACCTTGGATAAAGCCTATGAACAGGAAGAATCGATCCGTGAAGCCTACGAGAGTGACGATGAGGTCAAAGAACTGTGGGATTTGGCGAAAAAGCTTGAAGGTGTTGTCAGAAATGCAGGAAAACATGCCGGTGGCGTGGTTATCGCTCCGACAAAATTAACCGATTTTACGCCGCTATATTGTGATGAAAGCGGCGCTAATATCGTCGCTCAGTTTGATAAGGATGATGTCGAAGCTGTAGGTCTGGTCAAGTTCGACTTCTTAGGCCTAAAAACACTGACTATAATCGACTGGGCTTTAAAAACCATCAATAAAAGCCGCTCACTTTTGGCTGAAATACCTTTGGCCATTGAAGATATTTCTTTATCCGATGCCGAGACTTTTCGTTTGTTGCAGCGCGGTGATACCACCGCAGTGTTTCAGTTGGAATCTGCCGGCATGAGAAAACTCATTACCCTGGCAATAAGTTCCGGGTTGCCGAGTTGGATCGTGATGGGGGTGTTGGCTGC
>CAZKUH010000306.1:0-3794 GCA_964555895.1 uncultured Enterobacterales bacterium | reverse complement strand
CTCACATTCCGCAGCAAATAATTAAAGATTAATCTTTTTTGTGCGAGATAGATCACAAGATTATCAGCAATAGATCAAATCAATCAGGGCGAAAAGATCAAAGCATGTTGATGGTTTTTCTGGAATAATCAGACAACTCCACATCATCACTTTATTTGCGTTATGGTTTCACCTGTTGATTTTGAAAAATTAGCGCTACAACCCATTGAGCATCTTGGCATAGTGGCCGGTCTAATCCAAAAATATAATTTGGTTAACCTGTTGGACAACAAGTTGCCCGTTAGTAAAGAAAAAGGCAGCATCGTCACGCATGGTCAACGGGTGGCGGCGATGATCATTAATGGCTTGGGATTTACTGCTAAACCGCTGTATTTATCACCTGATTTTTTTGAAAACAAACCTGTTTCACGTTTAATCGGTGAGGTCATTGAAGCTAAGCACCTTAACGATGATGCGTTGATTGTGTATGCTTTAGATCCTTCGACTACCTGTCCCAAAGCACTCTCTATGTTCGCGGGATCAGATTTCAGGATGACAGTAATCTAGACCAGGTTATAGCAAATTTTAGGCTCAGGATAATGAGGTTTCTGTGCAGAGAGCACAGAAGGGTGTCATCAACCATCTAGGCTATTTCGATATGCTGGATCATCAATTGTAATTTTGTTTCTCCTCTGAATTCATTCATATCCGGGCGATAGACAATGTGAACTTTTTTTGCTGGTTGTTGCCATTTTTCAGCATCGATATTAAAAGCAATAGCATCAATGTAGTCATTATTGCTATTTTTAAGTAGTAATTTTAAATGTTTTAATGCGACTATTCTCTGCTGAATAACTTCAAAATACCCTTCAAAATTTGGTTCAGGAAACTGTTGCCCCCAAGGACCTGCATCGGCCAGTAATTTAACTATTTTCAAGTCCATCCATTCTGCCGCTAATTCTCCATCTGTTTCAATAATATTGGTAATCGTTTTATCACCTAATTGTACGCTTACCGCTTCTGATAACGCACGTTCAAAGCGGGATAAATTGTCGCTGGCTAATGACAATCCGGCAGCCATGGCATGGCCACCAAATTTAATGATTAATGCAGGATAATTTGCGTCGATCCAGACCAGTGCATCCCGAATATGAATACCGGGTATGGATCTCGCTGAACCTTTGAGTATGTGACAATCTTCAATTTGTTCTTCTCTGGCAAAGGCAATGACTGGACGGTGAAATTTTTCTTTAATTCTGGAAGCCACTAATCCCACAACACCTTGATGCCATTGTTGATGAAACAAACAAAAAGCATCGGGCAAACAACTCAATTGTGTGTTAGATTTCACCAGCTCAGTGACAATCGTCATCGCTTCTTGTTGCATGCTGGTTTCAATTTCACGGCGTAACAAATTTAACTGATCGAGCTCCACAGCAAAGGCTCTTGCCTCAAATTCTTCGGTTGCCATTAAGCACTGAATACCAATGGACATATCATCCAATCGACCAGCAGCATTAAGCCGGGGACCTATGGCAAAACCAATATCCATAGCCGAGGTTGTGGAGAGCTTCTTTTTGGCTAATTCCAATAATGACTTTATACCAGGGCGGCATTGCCCTGCACGTATTCTTTTCAGTCCTTGTATTACCAATCGACGATTATTCTCATCCAGTGGAACCATATCGGCCACCGTGCCAACAGCAACCAGATCAAGCCATTTGCCCAGATTAGGCACTTCAAGATCGTGTCTGTCAAACCAGTTTTGTTCAACCAAATGCGCTCTCAAAGCAGACATCAGGTAAAAAGCAACACCAACACCAGCCAAGGCTTTACTGGGAAATTCATCTCCGGTGACGTTAGGGTTCACTATTGCTGCTGCTGCTGGCAAAGTATCTGCAGGTAAATGGTGATCGGTAATAATCACCTGAATACCTAATTCGTTGGCTCTATCGACCCCCACATGGTTGGCGATACCATTATCTACAGTGATAATTAATTGGGGCGTTTGTTGAGCGGCAACATCAACTATCTCCGGTGAAAGACCATAACCAAAATCGAATCGGTTCGGTACTAGATAATCGATATGTGGATGCCCAAATGCACGCATTACTTCCATTACCAGGGCCGTGCTGGTAGCACCATCTGTATCAAAATCACCAATAATAATAATTTTTGCCTGTTGCTGCATCACCTCAAAAAGCAACTTGGTCGCCCTGTCTATCTGCTTCAGGCTTTTATAGCTAAATAACTTATTCAGGTTCAAATCGAGCGCATTCAACGATGATACATTTCTAGCGGCATAAATACGTTTTAATAAAGGGTGCCCTTGCCACTGCTCCCAGTCAATTTCGCTGTCAGTTATTTTTCTCTGACTTATCACCGTCGTCATGCTTTTATCAACATCTGTTGTTTTGTTTGTCATCATTTTATTAATGTATCGATATTTTTTTTAGTCCGCCAGAATCTTTTTAAATGCGCCGCCCGTAAAGTATATATTTTATCTTTCGCCGTCACTAAACTAATGGCTTCAATTTGGTGTTTTTTCAATGCTTTGATTAATGGTACTAACCAGGATTTTTCGTAATGGATAACACGTTGTTGCCAGGCGCTCAACAACCCCTGTTTTTTCAGCCAAATTAATTCCATATCTACAAATTGGTTTACCTTTTTACTGGTATTTTGCAGGCACCAGCTGGTGGGCAATTCTTCACTGTCTATGCCATTTTCAAAAGCACAAGATTTAATCATATTGGAATCAGAATATAGAAAATCAGTAGTTATTTTTGGCAATTTCGTACTGGGGTCCCCCCAGAAATAAAGACTGTTTATGAGCGCTATCCCTCTTTTAGTATGGTGGGTGTTTACTGGTGAACCATGTAAATGCATTTGTAGCTCGGTCAACAATTGCTTCCAATAAGTCGAATCTTTTCCTTTGGGGAAGGTTTCCAGTTGATCCTTGCCCAAGGCTTCAATTGCCGGTATAAACTGAACATCACAATGGGTTTGTCCGTTTACTCGAAAGTAACCTTCTTGAGCTGAAACGGCAAAATAACGGCAGTCATAGTTTTTGCAGACAGTATTGACGTCTTTCTCTAACGCTGTTCGCTCACTTTCGGACAAGCTCAAGTGTCGATTCCCCGTTAAATAGACCGCAATTCTATCGGGCTGTAACTCCATCGGATCAGCACGAAACCAAGAAAAGTTGTTGCTCTTTGAACCTGCAAGATTTAAATAACCCGCACCCCAGCTTGGATTAATCAGACCTTCAATTTCAAGTGTTGCCAACGATAAGACTTCAAATAGCGTCTTTTTATTCAGATCTGATTTATTCAACAACAAAGAAAAAGCAGGCAAATTCAGATCGGTTAGAGGATGCCTCATACCTTGAGTTTCTGCTGTATCTAATAAACCCGGCAATTCCAGGATAATATGGCTCATATTTAGCTGTAATCCAATCCCAAACAGATAAAAATATCACTATTGCAGATTCTACCAGTTTTTTATAGCTTGTTTTGCTAAAATGGTATTTTCTAAAGTGCCAAAGCAATAATTAATGAGAGTATCATGGATTTTAGTGAAGATTTAAATCCGGCAAAGTATATTATCCGCGCATATACTCCCGGTTGTATCACCGTCAATAATAAACAGTACACCCAACCCATTATCGTTACACCTGAAAATATTACCGAAGGTTTTCTGCCGTCTTCGGTTGACAAAATCACGCCAGAACAAATCAACAAGTTATGCCAATCGGGTGCTGAGGTGATTTTATTGGGAACTGGAGAAGTTCAAAAATTGTTACCCAAACTTCT
>CAZKUH010000305.1:0-3799 GCA_964555895.1 uncultured Enterobacterales bacterium | reverse complement strand
AGTGATGAGTTTGAACTATTAAAAGCTTATGGTGGCATCGAGGCAGTAAAGCTTGCACAATTTGAACAGCCAGATTTGATACTGCTTGATCTTATGATGCCTGACCTTAGTGGTTTTGAGGTCATTGACAGACTTAGTTCTATGGATGAAACAGCAAATATCCCTGTGGTGATACTTACATCCAAAGATGTGAGTCAAAAAGAGAGAGAGCTTCTCAATGAAAAAGTATGTCATATCGCCAGTAAAAGCGACTTTGGTCAAACCGAATTTTTAACCCAGCTGAAGCGTTTATTAAAGCCGGATATGTAGGAGGCTCACCATGGCACGCATTGTAGTGATTGAAGACAACCCAATGAATATGAAATTGGTTCACAGCATTTTAATTAAACATGGACATGATATTTTAGAGGCACGTGATGCCGAACAAGGGCTTTGCCTAATTCGAGAATCACGGCCTGATATCATACTTATGGATGTTCAACTTCCAGGCATGGATGGCCTGGAAGCCATACGCATCATTAAATCTGATAGCACACTGGCAAAAGTGCCCGTCATTGCATTAACGGCTTTAGCCATGAGTGGGGATAAAGATAGAGGAATTGCAGCTGGATTTGATGGGTATATTACCAAGCCGATTCGCTATCAAATGTTATTAGAAGAGATCAGCAAGCACTTGGAGGAAATATAATGCCATTGAATACACTTGATGTCACAGCATCTACTATTTTGATTGTAGATGATGAAGAGAGAAACTTGCGTATTTTTAGCAAGTGGCTGGAAGACGAGGGTTATGAATGCTGCCTAGCAGCATCAGGTGGAACTGCACTAACCATGGCATATTCAATTGAACCTGACCTTATTATATTGGATTTAATGATGCCTGGGATGGATGGCTTTCAGGTTGCTGAAAAATTAAAAAGCAATGAGAAAACAGCAGAAATACCGATCATCATTGCCACAGCCCTTGATGATAAAAAATCACTTATTCGAGGTCTATCAAAAGGTGCTGAAGAATTTTTAACTAAGCCTGTAGACTCAAATGAACTGCTGGTGCGCGTGCGCAATCTATTGCGCCTTAAAAAAGCCAGTGACCTGATAAAAAATCATGCTGAAGAACTTGAAAATAGGGTAAAACAGCGAACAAAAAGTCTTAAACAATCATTTATGGAAACGATTTCGATCCTCGGTAAGGCTGCTGATTACCGTGATGATGAAACAGGCGCTCATGTTCGCCGCATTAGTTATTACACTGATGCATTATGTCGGGAAATGGGTAAAGATGAAGCTTATTGTAAGACTATGTTTTATGCATCAACCTTGCATGATATTGGTAAAATTGGCGTTCCTGACAATATATTATTTAAAGAAGGCTCGCTTAATGATATGGAATGGGAAGTGATGCGAAAACACCCTCAAATGGGCGGTAAAATGTTATCCATTTCTAATTCCCCATTTATTCGTATGGGCCGAGAAATCGCTCAAAACCACCATGAACGCTGGGATGGTAGCGGTTATCCTAAAGGGCTTGAGATGCATGATATTCCTCTCTCCGCACGGATTATGTGTATTTGTGATGTTTATGATGCACTACGTAGTAAACGTCCGTATAAAAAGGCATTTGATCATCAAACTGCTATGAATATTATTTTAGAGGGTGATGAAAGAACGTCGCCCAAACATTTTGACCCTATGGTTCGAGCCGCATTTGAACGTTGTACTGATGAGTTTGAACTTATTTTTGATAGACATGTCCTTTCAGAAGAGGTCTGATTGATAAGCCAGTAATCTACAGGCTACACAGGGAAATTAAAAAAACATACGGGGGTTGTGCTATATATTTACTATGATGTCTAAAATGAAATTACGCCACCGTATACTTTTACCTTTTCTATTATGCCTTGCCATACTCACCATGAGTATGGGATATGCAATCTACTGGCTACAACAAAAGGACATTGAAGACAGTCTCAATCGTCATGTGCTAGAGGTTAAACAAACATTTGCACGTACTCTTGAGCAAGAAGTTGAAATGTTGAAAATCAACAGTGAGCTACTTGTCGCCAATCAGACCTCGATTAATATCAATACGTTACATGATGCCTGGTTAAAACAAGATAGAGAAGCATTGTTTACATTAGTGAAACCACTGTATAATCAGCTACACCGCACACATCAAATTACGCATTTTTATTTCACTTCGCCTGATCGTGTGAATTTTTTACGTGTTCATAAGCCAGGAAAATATGGTGATCTCATTGATCGCTATACCACCTTACAAGCTGAGAAAACTGGTAAAGCTGCTTTTGGCAGCGAACTTGGTGTTATGGGAACATATACCTTACGCTATGTGTTACCTTGGTATTGGCAAGGTAAGCTAATTGCTTACATCGAGCTTGGTAAAGAAATGGATGAAAACCTTTCTCGCCTTCATGAGGCACGCGATATTGAGCTGCTTGCCTTTCTCGACAAGAAAAATCTGAAACAGAAAACATGGGAGGCAGGTCGCTCTTTGCTAGGGCATAATCTTGATGCCAAGTGGAATCAATTTAAAGATGTCGTGATGCTCAATAATTCACTGGCGATTCCCTCTGATGTTATCAGCGCCCTATTATTAAAAGGCGAAGCTTACCTTACAATCCATGGGAACCAGTATTTTGCTAAAACATGCCCCTTAACTGAGAGTCGTGGGAAAACCATCGGAACGTTAATTATCTTGCAAAAGGTTAATGAAGTAGTCGATTCTGGTCTGGCTGTTATGGCATGGTTATTCGTATTTATTTTTATCATTTCTGGCACTTTGAGTGTGTTTTTCTACACTTATTTAGGAAAAATAGAAAAAAATCTTAAACAGTCACAGAAAGAGAAGGTTGCCAGACAAGCGGCTGAAGAAGCACTGGCTCTTAAACATGACTTTCTGGCAAATATGAGCCATGAGTTGCGCACACCACTGAATGTAATTATTGGCTTTTCTGAGCTATTGCATCAAGAGGTGGGGGGAAAGCTCAATGAAGAACAGCAAGAATTTGCACAGGATATATTCCATAGTGGGCAAAAACTTCTTGCCATGATTGATCAGGTGCTTGAGCTAAGCCGTCTTGAATCTGGACAGGTTAGTGTAGAAGTAAGCGCCATTTCCACCTCAGATTTATGCCAAAGTCTTATCCATGAATTTGTTGAGCGCGCACTAGAGCATGATATTCAACTCACGGCTGATTATGATACTTCATATATTGAAGTTGATGCAAAAAAACTTAAAAAAATCCTAGCAGAGCTCCTTCTCAACGCCATAAAATTCACAAAAAGTTCAGGGCACATTTGTCTAAGTATGAAGTGTGTGAATACGCCTCCCAATATGTCATGCCCAAGCGATTCGGGTTTATATTTAAGGGCATCGGTTCGTGATACAGGCATCGGTATAACTAAAGAAGATATTCCGAAGTTGTTTGCCCCATTCAAGCAACTTGAGAGTGCTATGACTAAGCAATACCACGGCATAGGTATAGGGCTGGTTATCGCTAAACGACTTACAGAACTATTAGGTGGTGTAATGATTGTAGAAAGCAAGCTTAATAAAGGTAGTGAGTTTGTGATATATATACCTGTTAGTGTAGTGGCTTAGTAATTGTGTAGGATTAGAAAAGGGTAATAATTGTGAACCACAACACTTCTGAGCTTTGGTGATCAAGTAGAAGCCTTAGGGTTAAAGAGGTTAAGAACAGCCATAAGGAATATCATCCAATTGGGCTATACGGGAGGATGTGGACCTGCGTAAAAAATGAGATAGTGGGAGGGTTGTTGC
>CAZKUH010000304.1:0-3807 GCA_964555895.1 uncultured Enterobacterales bacterium | reverse complement strand
GATGATGTGGAATTTTATTGGGTTTGTTTTTTATGGAAATGAAAACTTAAATGGTGCGATTGATGCTTTTGAGAATGTCGTTGCACAGAAAAATATACCGGAATCTCTCGAATTATCTACGCTGTTTAGTTTGGCACAACTTGCGATGCAATCTGCAAAATATGATTTGACTTTGAAATATATTAATCGTTGGCAACAATTAAAAGGTGGTCAATTAAATAATGCCGCTTTAGTATTAAAGAGCAATGCATATTATGCCAAAAAAAATTACCCTGCAGCGTTAAAAGCAATATCACTGGTTGTCAATCAAGCCGTAAAAAAAGGAAAAATCCCTAAGGAAAACTGGTTGATTCTTAAACGTGCCTTACATTATGAATTAAAGCAGTTTAACCAGGTGACGGTGACTTCCGAAGCCTTGGTACGGTATTATGCTAAAGCCAAATACTGGACAGAACTTGCCAACATGTACGGAGAAATTGGAGAAACTGCAAAGCAATTATCCATCATGGAAGCTGCCAATCAACAAGGTTATGTCACTAAAAAGTCCGATGTTAAATCTTTAGCGCAACTTTATTATTTTTCTGGCGCACCCTTTAAAGCAGCTGAGCTGATGACGTTAAATTTAAAGAAAGGGGTATTGCCCAAGGATGTCGCCACTTTAAGATTTTTGGCCCAGGCATGGATCACCGCCAAGAATGAAGCTAAAGCCATTCCGGTGTTAATAGAAGCCGCCAAATTGAGTAAAAATGGTAATATGGATGCCAGACTAACGGAGACCTATATTGCGCTTGAGCAATGGGAAAAAGCTATTTATGCCGCGAAGAACGCACAGCAAAAAGGCGATCTTGATAACCCGGGCAATATCCATATAGCGCTGGGGATGTCATATTTTAATTTAAAGGTATTTGACAAGGCGATAGAACAATTTCAACTGGCAGTCAAAATAAGAAAGCAACAAAAAGTTGCTTTACAATGGTTACAGTATGTCAGAAAAGAAAAAATGAAAGAAGAACAATTAAGCCGTAGAATTTCATCAGTAGGACCTTAACCAGATGGGGTTTCATGGCATGGTAGTTGTTGATAGTTAATGTAGTCAGCTGAATCATTTTATTTTTCAGTAAGCATTAACTCAATGGTTGAAATATAAATTTCACTATCTCTGTTATAGCCCGGCAAGGGTGAGGCTATTTCCAACGATTTCAGCATTCTTTTTTCATCAGGACAATTTATTGGATTATAAGTGGTGATTTCACCTGTACGGGAAATTTCAATGTTGACCCTACAACTCGTTTTACCAGAATGATTTGCTAAAGAAAGCCAGATGCGCTCAATTTTTTTGTAAGCTTTTGTTTGACGCTTGATGAGATGTCTACTTTTTTTATTAAAAAGGCTATCAATAGATATCTTTTTGCGGCTTACATTATTGGTGGAACAGGCTGAGATAGATAAAAAAAGCACCAAGACGATAAACGATTTCATTTTATGGATTCCTTTTCATACAAAATGCAACCTCCGCATACTATAAAAAAATTCAAAATAAAGCAACGATTTTATTAGAAATCAACTTGATGGAACCTTGAGATGATTGGCCCGCAAGTTAATAACTATTTTCATGAACCTGTGCTACAGCTCTCCCTGAAGGGTCAATGGTCTGTTGCAAGTCTTCACTCCAGAGCAAGGCTTCGGGCGTGCTACAGGCTACGGATTTTCCACCAGGGACACATTTCAATGCGGCATCTCCAGGGAAATGTTGCTCAAATATTTTGCGGAATAATAAACCCTCTTTTGTCTCAGGTGTATTGAACGGATAACTGAAACTAGCGGCGCTAAATTCTGCATCTGAAATTTCTGCTTCGGCAAAAGCTTTAACGCCATCTATCCAGGAGTAACCGACACCATCGGAGAATTGTTCTTTTTGTCGCCATAAAATTTCATCTGGCAGATAACCACTGAAAGCTTCTCGCAAAAGGTGTTTTTCCATTTTATTATTTACCGCAGCTCCACAACGTTTTAATTCTGGATCGAGATTCATGGCGATATCAAGAAATTGTTTATGCAGAAATGGTACTCGGGCTTCAACGCCCCAGGCTGCCATCGCTTTATTGGCTCTTAAACAATCGAACTGGTGTAACCGATCGAGTTTTCTGATGGTTTCTTCATGTAATTCTTTGGCATTTGGCGCTTTATGAAAATAAAGGTAGCCTGCAAAAATTTCGTCTGCACCTTCTCCAGACAATACCATTTTTATGCCCATAGCTTTTATTTTCCTTGCCATTAAATACATGGGGGTAGCTGCCCTGATGGTGGTTACGTCATAAGTTTCCAGATGATAAATAACTTCAGCCAGCGCATCGAGACCTTGCTGTACGGTAAAGTGTATTGAGTGGTGGATAGTGCCAATATCATCAGCGACTTTTTTAGCTGCTATGAGATCGGGCGAGCCTTCAAGACCAACAGCAAATGAATGAAGTTGTGGCCACCAGGCAGGAGATTGTTCATTGTCTTCAACTCTTTGTGCCGCATGTTTTTTTGCAATGGCAGAAACCAAAGATGAATCCAGTCCGCCAGAGAGTAGCACGCCATAAGGGACGTCGGACATGAGGTGTTCGGTGACGGCAGATTCAAAAGCCGCTGCCAGTAAACCTGGATCATGGGGTTGATTTTTTACCGTCTCATAATCGCGCCAGGTTCTGTAATAATAACGTTGAATCAGACTTTCGTGGATGATCTCATGGCGACAGTACAAGTAGTGACCTGGCGGAAATTCTGCGATATGGTCACAGAGGGCTATGAGTGCTTTCATCTCCGATGCCACATAAAATTGTCCTTTATTATCGGTGCCATAATAGAGTGGAATAATACCCATGTGATCGCGAGCAATTAAAATGGCTTGCTGTGCTTTATCATAAAGAGCAAAAGCAAACATACCTTGTAACTGATCGATAAATTGACCGTTAAAATCACCACCACTTTGGTTCCATTGCTGGTAAAGTGTGAGAATTATTTCACAGTCAGACTGGGTTTGAAATGGGTAGTCGGGGAACTGCTGTGCTAATAATTTATGGTTATAAATTTCACCATTTACGGCAAGTACAACGTCGCCAGTAGCGGAAAAAAGTGGTTGTGAACCGTGTTCCATATCGACAATGGCCAGACGTTCATGTACGAGGATGGCTTTATCGTCATGCCACACGCCGGACCAGTCTGGACCACGGTGGCGCATTAATGCCGATTGTCTAATGGCAAGTTGCCGTAAAGGTTTGATTGCTGTTTGGATATTAAAAATTCCGAAGATAGAGCACATAATGGTCACTTAAATAAGTATATGTTATATGTTATATATTTAACCATTCTGTAGAATAATTCAACATAACGTTGATAAAAAGCTTGATTGATATTGTATTGTTTAATAAAATCGCCTAAATATTAAATAATATATAAAAATATATCATAAAATGCCTGAAAATTATCAAATCGACAATCTGGATAAAAATATTCTTAATGCGTTACTCGCTAATGCACGAAAGCCCTATGCTGAATTAGCGAAAAATTTTAAAGTCAGCCCGGCAACCATACATGTGCGAGTAGAGAAAATGAAAATAGCGGGGATCATCATAGGTACGCATCTTGCTGTGGATGCCAAGGCATTGGGTTTTGATGTCTGTTGCTTTATTGGCATTAATTTAAGGAGTGCGGCAGACTATCATCAGGTGATCGAATTAATGGAGCAGATCGATGAAGTGGTTGAAGCATATTATACTACCGGGCAATACAGTATTTTAGTAAAAATAATGACCCATTCCATCG
>CAZKUH010000303.1:0-3811 GCA_964555895.1 uncultured Enterobacterales bacterium | reverse complement strand
GATCCAGCACTGCTGACACACTTTACTTAATATCAGTTTTATTTGTACGGTGCTGGCGACATGCAAAAAAAAGCCTTTGTACAATCAAAGACTTTTTAGTTTACAACATTATTTTAAGTAGGTATCAAAACGGAATGTCTTCATCCAAAAAACCGCCATCCAGCGGTACTTCTGCTGCTTGAGGTGTCGCTTGAGGTTCATTTTGTGTTTGGTTTTGTGTTTGGTTTTGTTGCTGCGATTGCTGTCCCTGAGACGGAGCATCATATCCGGTTGAACCACCACCACGACTATCCAGCATTTGCATCTGATCTGCGATGATTTCAGTGGTATAACGATCCTGTCCATCATTTCCCTGCCATTTGCGGGTTTGCAAGCGGCCTTCAATATAGACTTTTGAACCCTTTTTTAAATACTCTCCGGCAATTTCTGCTAAACGACGATAAAAAGTAATGCGATGCCATTCGGTTTTTTCTCGTTGTTCGCCGGTTTGTTTATCTTTCCAGGTTTCTGATGTGGCTAAAGTTGCATTGGCAACTGCAGTGCCATTTGGCATGTACTTGACTTCAGGATCTTTCCCCAGATTACCGATGAGGATGACTTTATTGACGCCTCTTGTGGCCATGTTGATATTTCTCCTGTTACTACGTTCTGTTTCAAACCCTCAACCTTTAAGTTCTGTCTGATCTGTATTAGTGAGGGTACTTTTTTTCTCAAATATTAAGCAAAGAATATTCTCACTGATGCTGCAATGAATATTCCGTTCGATAATTGCGTCCAAGATTCTAACTTAGTTTGCATTCAAAGAACACAAAACGGTAGATTTTTTTTAGCTTTTTCAACCACCCACAACGTTTGTCATTCCTTGCATCACTCAACCTGCTATCTCCCTGCATCACTAATCGCCTGGAGATAGCTCTCGATACGCAAGCCAGTTTTCAATAATGTTCTCGACCACGACACTCCCCACCCGATAAGCCGCTTCCAGGGCAATATTCATCCCGACATAATCTTCCCCAGTTTTCAAGAAACTCTCTGCGGCTGAAACACCCTCAGGTTGCATGGTGAAATTACTCACCGTGCGTAAAACCATAAAACGTTCAACATTTGCTTTACCCGCATTGGTCAGGTATGCCAGCGATTGATAACTCCCGGTATCTTCCATTGCCGCCGTCACAAAATTTCCTTTGCCATCAGTCCAATATTTTACCCAGGCGTTTGCCCATTCATTCATCAATTTCCCATGCCAAAAAGTCATCCCAGCCAAATGGTCACCTTTTATCACCCTCGGCGGTAGCATGGCCTTTGGGTGTTGAGGATAAAGTTCACCTGCTTTTTTTATCTCAGGCGTATCCTTCAACTTGATATTTTTTGAGCGTTGATACGCCCATTCAACCAATTTTGCATTCAAGCGAAAGACTTCACTTTGCGGTTGAGGCCGATGAGGATCAAAAGGCTCTTTTGAAAACAGCGGGAAATATCCCGTTGACCAGTGTTGAGGTATCTCTCTGGCATCAATTTGATGGGCATAATCACCATCAACCAGATATTCAGCCCATACCGCTGAACCAATTGAAACATCTTCCGGATCACCGCCAGCAATACCCGCAACCAACCAATATGCATGGCGTAAATCAAAACGTGGATCAAGTCCAAGAGCCATAACCGCCGAAGAAGATCTGGATGTCCCCATACCGGTGACGATGGCTAAAACACCCGTGTCTTCATTCATATAAATATCATGGTGGGATTGGGGAAAAGGAAATTTTTTGGTCAATCCCTGGCCTTGTTGCCAAAGATGAAATTCACCCAGACAATCCGCCAGCACATCATTCGCGGCAAACATGGTGATGATGACAACTTTCACTTCGATGGCGTTATTGGTTGTCGAGATTTCGGCTAAATTTCCAGCCTGTTCACTCATTTTTAATTTACCCATTACTTCGCTCTAATTAACTCGCTGTAACCATTGTTATTCAAGATTCCGCTAAATTGTGTTTATCCAGACCCACGCTAGCCAAAATCAGTTCGACAACTTGATCGGTTTTTTGTTGATACTGTTCATCGCTGAATGCTTGTTGCTGATTCAATATTTCTATCTGCCGTGAAAAGTCGGCATAGTGTTGTGTGGTGGCCCAAATCATATAAAACAATGCCTTCGGATCGACAGCTTTAATCTTTCCAGAGTCTATCCAGGCTCGCACCACCTTGACTTTATCTTCAAGCCACCGCTGCATAATAGTCTCTAAAAATTCACTCACCATACTGGCACCATGGATAACTTCATTTGCCCAAACTTTCGAAGCAAATGGTCGCAATCGAGAAAATTCCATTTTAGCTTCAACATACTGCCTCAGCACAATATGTGGTTCGGTGTGATTCTCAAAAGCCTGCGCTGCAACCATCCACTCATCCAGAATTCTTTGGAGCACTCGATGATATAAGCGTGTTTTGGTTTTAAAATAATAATGAATATTTGCTTTTGGTAATCCGGCCTGCTTGGAAATTCGTTCCGTTGTTGCACCCTTAAAACCGTAATGTGCAAAAACTTGTTCCGCCGCATTGATAATTTTCAATTCATTTAATTCACGCACAATATCTTTTTGGTCTTTCATTTCAAGCCTCTCCCAGACATCAATAAGGCGTTAACATGCAACTTCATGCCCGGTTCTGACCGCCTCATGGTATTCTAGCTTAATCTCTCGATTGCAAGCTGCCAATAAATTTTGCGTGAGTTGTTTTTGATTGATCATGGTCGGACATTCCACCAACACCAAACGTTCAAGATCACTCTCCTTAAAGTCGGGGTGACGCAACATCAATTTCGACATAGCAACAGCAAAAGGAGACAAACTGGGATTGAATGCAGCATTTTCTGCATATCTACCACAAAATATTTCTCCACTGGTTAGTTTTAAGGCACAACCAGAAAAATTCAGCGTATAGGGCGCATAAGATAAATTAGCCGCCTGCAACGCTTTATCGACTAAATCGTCATCATTAGGCTCGATGAGTTGGTGTTTATTTTTGGCCATCGCCGCTTCCATTAAAAAATGCTTACAAGCCAAATCAAGAGGACCAAAAGCCACAGGTAATAATTGCGATAAATTGGTGGCGATAAATCCTGACGGCAAATTTTGTTCAATGATTGTCGAACCACTCACCGCTTGTTGCGTTGCTTTAAAATCACCCAGAATATTTACAGGCTTACGACTTGCCGGAATAAATATTGGTAAAGTTTTTAGGCTCGCAACTTCGTACAAAAATTGTCGGCAATGTCCACATGGAGAAGCTGAAATAGCCAGGGCGCCTATCCCTGTCTCGCCAGACAACCACGCGTTTGATATTGCTGCTTGTTCTGCATGAATGCTACAACTAAGGGCTTGATGCATAAATTCAACATTTGCGCCCAAATATAAATTTGCGCTTTCTTCCCCCTTCTCTATCACAGCACTCGCCACGGCTCCCACTTGGCAAGAAGAAATCAACGCTTTAGCATGCCGTGCTGCCAAAGGTAATAAGCGGATCATCAAACTGCTGAGGTTGATATTTAACTGTTGGCAGATTCTTTTGCATTGTTCCGCAAAAAGTATGCCGCCATTTTCACAAATACCGGCAATATCGTCTCTAACTTCAGGCGGAAAACTCAATAATATTTTTTTCATTACTGTTACATATATACCCGTGCCACCTGAAAATACAGGATTTCAGAGTGTCTGAGAGCATTCAATTTGAGACGCATGAATAAGCTAATAGTCAGTCTATTATCAGTTCATGCAACGAAGAAGTGGATGCTCTCAGGCACTTCTTCGAT
>CAZKUH010000302.1:0-3825 GCA_964555895.1 uncultured Enterobacterales bacterium | reverse complement strand
GGGCTGTATAAAAAAGAACAATGATATCAACCCTAAAAGGAAACCTTCGTGGCCAAATCCCTCTTTCAGGAACTGAAAAGAAGAAATGTTTTTAAGGTTGCAGCTGCCTATCTCATCGTCAGTTGGCTAATTTTACAGGTAATAAGTTCCATTTCTCCTTTGCTCGATTTGCCTGATATGTTTGGAAAAATGGTATTGGTGCTTTTGCTCGTGGGTTTCCCCATTGCCATAATCTTTGCTTGGGCTTTTGAACTGACTCCAGATGGCGTTAAAAAAGAATCAGAGGTCAATCCCGAAGATTCCATCACGCAAACCACCCGTCAGAGAATAAATTATATTATTATTGGAGCATTGGTGTTAATTATCGGCGGCTTAGTATTTGATAAACTTAGCCCAGATATAGCAGAAACAGCAAACACGAAGACTCTCCAAATCAGCCGAACTGATACAAATAAAACCAGTCCATCGCTCATTTCAAAATCATCAAAAGACCCATCCGCCTCTGCTGATACGTCATTGGCCTTAGGGGTTGCTGTTCTACCTTTCGAAAATCGTAGCCCCGATAAAAATGATGCATTTTTTGCCGCAGGAATTCATGACGATTTACTTACCCATTTAGCTAACATTAAAGCCTTTAAAGTAATTTCTAGAACGTCGGTTATGGAATATAAAAAAACCACCAAAAACATCAAGCAAATTGGTAAAGAATTGGGAGTGAATAATATTCTCGAGGGCGCTGTGCAACGTTCGGGAAATAGAGTTCGGATTAACGTGCAATTAATCGATGCCACAACCGACAAACACTTATGGGCAAAAATTTATGATCGAAAACTCACCACCGATAATTTATTTGATATCCAGTCAGAAATTTCTCAGGCTATTGCAGTCGCTTTGAAAACAACTTTAGCGCCGGAACAATTTGAAAAACTATCTAAGCCACCGACACAAAATCTTAAAGCTTATGATTTATATCTACAGGCACGCCAATTCATTTATAAAAATACTGCCAGTAGTTTCCAAACAGGTATTAGACTACTCCATGAGGCAATAAAATTGGACCCCAAATTTAAACAGGCATGGATAAGTTTGGCAAATGCTCAAATAGGCTTTTACTGGAATTCTCAAGGATCGACTGCGATAAGAGATGAGGCGCTTCAATCACTTAAACAGGCTGAAATTCTCGATCCTGATTCACCTGATTTAGCCAAAGTCTATGGGTTCTATTATTATTGGGGGTTTTTAGATTATGCTAAAGCCTTAACGTATTTGGATCAAGCCCTTGACAAAAAAACTAATGATGCTGAAGCCTATGCGGTAAAAGGCTGGATTTTGCGACGTTCAGGTCGTTGGCAAGAATCGATAGCACCTGTGAAAAACTCGCTGATACTTAATCCCAGAGCTATTGTTAATTGGTCAGAAATAGCTAACACATATACATACCTTTATCGCTTTGCAGAGGCTTCAGCTGCAATAGCAAAAGCACACTCTATCAATAGTACAAATCCTTGGCCAATTTTTTATCACGCAAACCTTGTTCTCAATCAAAAAGGGGATATTAAACTTGCCCAAAGCATAACAACAGAATTCCAATTTAGCCATGAAAGGGAAATGATTAGACAATATGTTTTGATACAACTATTGAATAAGAACTATCAAAAGGCGCTTAACAAGGTTGATGAAATAACGGATGCTGAAGAAATATGGCGTCAAAGTATTTTTCTGAGAGATGATTTTCGAGCACAAATTTATTTTTTTCAGGGAGAATTAGACAAAGCAAAACGAGCGGCACTAACCACCCTGAGACGATTAGATGAAAAATCAAAAATCTTAGGTGATGATTATCGTCTGTACCGGCCACGAGCGAGAATGGCGGCTATTTTATCCCAACCCGATAAAGTTAGACAATTAATAAAACTATCAATGCAGACATCGCCTACTGATGCGATTACACAAACCGATGACCGTTATGAATATTCCCGTATCTTTGCTATGGCAGGGTTACTCGATGAAACCGTCAATACCTTAGAGCCACAATTGTCACCACCAAGCTTTACTTCAACAAACTATGTAAATATAGACCCCGCTTTTGACCAACTCCGTGATAAACCTGAATTCAAAGCAATGCTGGCAAGACATCCTCAAGTGATAGGTTCAACTGAGAAGGAAGTGACGCCATGAGTTTTTTTGCAGAACTAAAAAGAAGAAACGTTTTCCGAGTAGCGATTGCCTATTTGATCAGCGCTTGGATTGTTGCACAAGTAGCTGATTTAGTGTTGTCCAGTATTCAGGTTCCAAGTTGGGTGATGAAGGTATTGTTATTAGTGATGGGTTTGGGTTTTATCGTCACATTGATTATTTCATGGGCGTATGAAATAACCCCTGAAGGAATCAAGCGTGAAGAGGATGTTACTAGGGATGAATCCATAACCAATTTAACTGCCAAAAAACTAGATCACATCACTATTGTTGCAGCAATTGTAGTGATTAGTCTTATTGGCTGGCAGCAGCTGCAATCCAATAAAGCTGGTAATTCGAGTCAGAACGTAATCTCTAAAGAGCAACCAATTTCCCATCAATCACTTACAGAAATCAAAATTACTGCCCCCCCCAAAGTTCCTAATAAATCTATCGCAGTTTTGCCTTTTATTAATCGCAGTATTAATAAAGAGGACCAATATTTTGTCGATGGCATCCAAGATGACTTGTTGACTAAGTTAGCAAAAATTCACCAGATGAAAGTGATCTCCCGCACCTCAGTGATGGAGTATCGAGATACCACTAAAAAAATTCCTCAGATAGCAAAAGAACTCGGGGTCGCCAATATTTTAGAGGGTGGCGTGCAACGATCGGGGAAGCATATTCGCATTAATGCACAGTTAATTCATGCCGCAACCGATCAACACCTGTGGGCAGAAACTTATGATAAAGAACTTAACGTTGATAATGTTTTTGCAATTCAATCAGAAATTACAGTTGCCATCGCTAACGCCCTAGAAGCTACCCTTACTGCTGCCGAAAAAAGCCAAATAAACAAGCCTCTCACCGACAACCTGGTTGCGTGGGAAGCGTTTAAAAAAGGTAATGCGATAAATAGCGTATCGGATCAAGCATTTAATGAGCAAAGGAAATTACTGAAAATGGCGATAGAACTAGATCCTAAATTTGCAGTTGCTTATGCAGATTTAGCTATGACTGAAATGACTATTTATTGGTTTCAGAAAAATACCAAAGAACAAAAACAACAAGCCTGGCAGGCAATACAATCAAGCCGAGCACTCGATGACAATACTGCGGAATTGTTTGTTGCAGAGGCTGGCTACTATTATTGGGGATTTAGAGACTATCCCAAAGCTTTACAGGCGATAAATAAAGCATTAGAAATTGTTCCAAATTATGTAGGAGCCTACGATATAAAAGGCTATGTTTTAAGAAGAATGGGACACTTTGATGAATCGATTATAGCATTGGATACCGCAGCTAGCTTGAATCCAAGAGCTACTTATGCACTCCAAGAAAACGCTGAAACATTACTAAACTTGCTGAGATTTAATGAGGCTGAAAAATATATCCAACGTATTGAAAAAATATCGCCTAACAATAAAGATATTACTCTCATCAAAGGTCAACTAGCTATAGCTAGAGATGGCGATAATTTAAATGCATTAGCCGAACTTTCAATAAATAAAGAGGGTAATGGAAACCATGCTTGGCACTATTGGTTTGTTCTTTTGCAATCAGCACAATTAGATCAAGCCTTAGAATTCGCCAAAACAAGGTAAGCAGTTAGTGAGTAGCGGATTTTCATACAATTCAAATAATTTCATG
>CAZKUH010000301.1:0-3833 GCA_964555895.1 uncultured Enterobacterales bacterium | reverse complement strand
TATCACCTGAATAATTTAAATGGATTGCCTGTTAATATCACACTCAATTTATTCCTGGATAATCAACAAGGACTATGGCTTGCACAAGAGGGACAATTAGTCCGCACGCAACTTCCATTTAATTTGTCAGTATTTTCAACAAAAAGATATAATTTGGCTAAAATTAAAGGTTTGACAGGTTGGGGTGACAAAATTTATATCTCTTCTGTCAATGGAATGATGACTTTAAATAGAAAAGGTCAAATAAAGCTGCTGCCAAATGCGATCACCAGTGCTGCTAAAGTTTTAAAATATAAGAACAGCTTGATTTTTGCCGGTGCTCGAGAATGTCAAATTTACAAACCAGACAGTAATCATTTTTCCACATTGCTAGAAACTGCAAGCTGTAAAGATATTAAAATTTCCAACAAATACCCTGATTATCTTTTTATTATCACTGAACAGTCAGTAGTCTTGAGTCATTTTGTTAACAACATCTGGATTCTGCCAAAAACATTAATTGCAAATAATCATATTATTAGTGAATTAGTAGAAGATAGTTCAGGTAACCTCTGGACTTCAACATCAACTGGGAAATTGATTAAATTCTACTTTGAAGGAGCCTGGAAAACTCAAACCATATCGTTAGGTAAAGACCCTGTTCAAGTTTTAGAAAGAAAAGGTCAATTACTTATAACAACAGCTTCAGGATTATTTTATTGGGATGAAATTAACAATAATATTTCACAAAAAGTATCCTGGTTTTATGACTTTTTTGGCGCTGATGCAATACCCCCTGATTTCATTTATGAAGATTCCCAGCAGCGTCTTTGGATTTCATCAACAGAAACCGCCGGATATTTTAAATTAAAGGGTAAACGCCTTGCTGGCTGGAATAATTATCCCGTAACAGCCTCTGGAATGCATGGGTTGCACACAGTATATGAAACTGCAGGCATCACTTGGTTAGGATTTGATAATGGCATCGTGCGTTATGTATCCAGAGCAGGAGAAACGACTAATGTCGCCAAATTTTCTCTCACAGAAGTTCGAGAAGTGCCGTATGACAAAATAATATCTAGAAATATTGGCTCGCATAAAATAACCAGCATCAGTCCAGGCAAAGCAGAAACGCAGGTTAATATTTTTTTTGCTTTAAGTAATTTTTTTCGAAGCAACAAAAATAATTATCGTTATCGCTTGGGGGATTTACCCTGGAGTCCCTGGAAGAAACAAAGCAACTTAACTATTGGTGCACTTTCAGGTGGCAAATACCAGCTGCAACTGGAAGCCAAAGATTTCAGAAATCATATTTATCGAATTCCAAATACGACTTTAATTATTCTTTCACCTTGGTATAAAACAGTTTGGGCCTATTTGTTTTATCTGACAGCGTTATTGACTATAATTTGGTTTGTCTCGATGCGAATTGCCAAATACAAAACTCGAAAACTTTTACATCAACAGCGTCTTTTGGAGCAACAAGTAACTGAAAGAACCGCGACCATTCAGCAACAAACAAATGAATTAACCCAATTACATGAAGCTAAATCACGTTTTTTTGCCAACGTTTCACACGAATTCCGCACACCACTAACACTCACTATTGGACCACTGCAGGAGATTTTAAAAAATAATGCCATCACGGATAGTACGGTAAAAAGGCATCTCAATGTTGCACTTGAAAACAGTCAACAAATGCTATCTTTAGTGGGTCAAATTCTGGATATTAATCGTCTTGAAAATGGTGAAATGAATATTGCCATCACAGCTATTGATCTACAGTCCACACTCCAAATAATCATCCATCGATTCGAAGTTCTTGCACAGACAAAAGATATTATGCTTGATTTAGAATCAATTGTTGATATAAAAGATTTTTATTTTGATGAAGACCACCTCAATAAAATTGTCAATAATTTACTTTCTAATGCCTTTAAATTCAGTCCTCCTAATAGCAAGATCCACCTTGCCTTATCATTCAACCAATCAGATAATTTAATTCGATTTTGTATAACCGATCAAGGTTACGGCGTACCAGAAGAAGAAAGAAAGCAGTTGTTCACACGATTCTTTCAAGGAAAAAAAAGCAGCAATAATTTACAGCCTGGCACAGGCATTGGTCTTGCTATGGTTAAAGAATTACTTGAACTTCATCATGCCAATATCAAACTTGATGAAACTTATGAAAATGGTTGCCGATTTATTGTATTTTTTCGTACAGGGTATTCACATTATAAAATGGATGATTTATTGAGCTTTGATACCATTGACAATACTTTCTCTCAACCCTCAGCCGATCATCACATCGATAACACAACACAGCCTCAAATTCCGCTACTGGATATTGATGATTCTCCAAAAGAAAACTCAGACAGACCGATTGTATTGATTGTTGATGACAATGCAGATTTACGTGAGTTCATCAAAGTGACGATTCAGAGCCGCTATAATACTTTGGAAGCGGCTAACGGTCTCCTAGCAATTGCGCAGATTAAAATAACAAAACCCGATTTCATTGTTAGCGATATCATGATGCCTGAGATGGACGGGCTGGAACTCACCCAGACGCTGAAAAGCAATAGTGAGACCGCACATATTCCGTTGCTTTTACTCACGGCGAAAGCAACAAAAAGAGACACTGTGGAAGGTTTACAATACGGTGCCGATGATTATCTAAGCAAACCTTTTGATAGTTCAGAACTCATCGCTCGTATTGATGCAGGCCTACAACAAAAGAAAAATATTTCACGAGCCATCTACCATTCATTTATAGCAAACTTACCATCAACTGCCAATGATGCAGAGAATTCTTCTTTCAAAACCCGCTTTAAAACACTCATCGTGGATAATATTTCAGCGGTTAATTATGACATCTCTACCATGTCTGATGCGATGAATATGGAACGAACCACGCTGTTCAGGCAAGTAAAAAAGCACTTTAACTGCACGCCAAACCAGTATTTAAAATCTCAAAGGTTAAAACTTGCCTTAAAAATGCTCCACCAGCAAAGTGGTAGCATCAGTGAGATAGCTTATGCAGTTGGCTTTCAAAGCCTGAACTATTTCAGCCGAAGTTTCCGCGATCAATATCAAGTAGCACCTACGAACTATCACAAAATCAGCAACTTTAGTTAAATCTGCCACTTTTGTGCTATTAAACACACTATCTTGCCAACACTCTCAAACTTATTAACACTTAATGGATATTCTATTAGAAATAAAGGCGATAAAAATCTCGGTAACAAGCTGGTTCAGTTTTAAAACAAACCCAATTGCCGAGCAGGATTTCTTTACTACCAAGTTCTCATTAGTAGATACTGAGAACAATCCATTAAGAGAGAACACTACATATAATGTGGCATTCCGACCATACTGGAGGAATCCTACTAGTGGCAATAAAAAAGCCTGATCGAGAATTCTCCATGATACTTCAAATGATATAATATTTGCTTCAAGTCCTTATCATTGAGCTATTTACTCAGTTTTTGGTAAAGATCCTTTAAAATTACTCGCTTTTTATAGCCCAAATAGAAATATTTATATTCTAAAAAGCCTTTATTATTAATAATCATCACACCGGGAAAAGGAATACCGTAATGCTCAGAACCTTCTTTTTCTGCTGAATTTAATACTTTGTAACTTTTAATGGTTTGGTGTTCCTGATCGGCTAATAGCGGAAATTTTAAGCGTTTTTTATTGGCGAATTTTCTTAACGTTACAGTTGAGTCATATGAAATGGCAGCAAACTTATAACCGATGGCATTAAATTTATCAGACCATCTATTTATTTCCACCAAATGTTTTTTACAATAAGGACACCAGTCAGCAGATCTAAAAAAAACTAAAATCAA
>CAZKUH010000300.1:0-3878 GCA_964555895.1 uncultured Enterobacterales bacterium | reverse complement strand
GACTTGAATCATCGACTTGAAACTTGTGTGCCAGAAGAAGATTAACCATGTAATTTATCGCAGCAGGTAATTCAATCAACTTCGACCGCATCCAAATCTTTTGATATCTTTAACGCCAGTGCATCCAATGACAGCTTTAATTGTTCCACTACCGCGAGATAACCGTCTTTTAAAACATCCTTGGTGCTAAAAAAATTATTGTCCAAGAGTAGTTTGTCATGCTGATCGTAAAACCAGTAATGACCACTCTCAATGACCTTACCGGATTGACTCCCCTGAAAATTATCAAACGCCAGGCGTAAAGTATATTTTGCGCCCTTGTTCCAGCGTCCCGCCAGAGATTCAAATTTATAGTTATTATTTTTCTGGTTTAATAAATGTACCAAACTTTTAGCAATAGATCGCTCCAAAGGTTCCGCCCAGCGGTGATAATTTGCTGCGTACAACTCATTGACACCCATTTGAGAAACCAGACCGTTTTGCCTTAACAGCTCCGGCAGTGCAACATTGTCTATAATAACTCGAGGCCGGTTTTTCTGCTTGTTAGTCATGCTTAAATCGTTGGTATTGGTATTTAAACTATAATATCTGACCGCTTTTGTCGTCGCTGTACAACTGGATAAAATCAGGGTAATAAAAATAACAATAGAGGCAGTTAGCTTTCTCATGGTTTTTTACCTGTTGGTTCAAAATCCCCGCCTTTACCATCACTGAAGATAAGACTGTTCGGTTTTTGATTTAACTGCAACAACAAAGGTGCTAGTTGTTGCAAGGTTTGTTTCAGCGAGTAAATGGTAGCCTGAATCTCTTCATGGGTTTTCGATCCTGCGGAAAAACCACTCGCCAGCTTTTTAAACTCATCCAGTGTACTACGAATGCTTTGTACTAAATTTTCATCTTTTGATTGCTTTAGTAAAATATTTAATTGCTTTGACGTAGTTTGAAATTCTTTTAAGGTTTGAGAAAATTGTTTAACTGAATCATTGGCATTGTTTAGTAGCGGCGCGATGGGAAGCGCATTAAACTTATCCATAACTTTGGAAAGTTTTTCAATAATTTGACCAAATTGACCTTCAAGCGTCGGGATAACCAGATGACCGGAAAATTTTTGCAAACTGCTCTCTACACCCTTTTCATATTGCAATTCTATGTACTTACTCCCTGTCAGTATATTGCCGATCATTAACCCGCCCCGCAGACCTTTTTTAATCAACGCTGAAATATTTTCATTGACCTTTTTTAATACTTTCTCATCATCTTTAAAACCTAATCGTGCCGGCTCTATGGTAACCATAACTGGAATGAGAGTTTCCTCATTTAATATATTTTTAATCTCGGGATATTCAATGTCAGTTCGAGTTACCGTGCCTAATTTAATGCCTTTAAATTCAACCGGGGCACCTGGTTTAAGCCCCCTGATTGAATCTTTAAACAGCAATATATACTGTAAACCATATTTGAAACGAGAATCGTAAATAGCATCCCGATTTGGATAAATAGTGAAAAAATCCCGTTCCGTAACTACATCACCAATAGGCATATCTTTTGGCACATCAAAGGTGACACCACCAAAAATCATGCTTTCCAATGTGCCAGATTGTATGCGAATACCATCGGCAGAAATGGTTACTTCAACACCATCCACCTTCCAGAATTTGGTGTTGGTGGTCACTAATTTGTCATACGGACTCTGGATAAAAGCATTATAATAGATAACTCTTTCTTTGAAATTAAAATAAACTGTGTCGATCCGTCCAACTTCGATCCCTTGAAATAATATGGGGTCTCCTTCGTTTAACGGCGAATGATCGCTGCTGTTTAAAGTCAAATGTAATCCGGGTGTCCCTGCCGGGGTTACCGGTTCATTCTCAAGACCATCAAACTGATATTGCTCGATATTGTTGGTGCCTGGCGAGAGGTCGATATAGGCTCCAGATAACAGTGTACTTAACCCGGAAAATCCACCCTTGCCTATGCGAGGTCTTACCACCCAAAATTCAGCACCTTTGGTTAACAAATATTTATTTTGATTATTGATCCGTGCGGTAACGATTACCCCTTCCAGATTTTTGTTTAGCTCCAGTTTTTCTACTATGCCAATTTTTACATTTTTTATTTTTATGGTTGTTTTACCGGCTACAATACCTTCCCCGGTTTTGAATTTTATCTCAATCAGCGGGCCCAAATTACTAAAATGAAAATATATCATCCATAATCCAATGAGCGCTGCTACAATGGGAATGATCCAAATTTTTGAGATGGTTGCCAGCGCAGAAACTTTTGCTTTAGGTAGCGCCTCTTCCTGAAAATCATCGATAACTGAATCTGATTCTCTGTGATGATTATCTTTATTGTTGTTTTTACTCATGAATTTTTCACTTTATTAACCGCTCCCCAAATAAGCCTGGGATCAAAGCTTTGTGCGGCGAAAATAGTCACTATCACCAAACTGGAAAAAGCCACCGCGCCCCAATCCGGGTAAACGCTCAGGATTTCCCCCATTTTAATTAATGCCACTAGTACAGCAACCACAAATACATCGACCATCGACCATCGACCAACTAATTCTATGACTCGGTATAACTGGGTTTTTTGCTTAAAAGACCGCTCACTTTTAGTCTGAACGCCATAACACAACCAGGTTAAAATAAACATTTTGCCTAAAGGTAACAGAAAACTTGCAATAAATATAATGATCGCAATAGGATATGATCCGTGTTCCCATAACACCATCACTCCGCCCAGGATAGTATTTGCAGTTTCTTCACCGAAATAACGGGTATTCATAATGGGTAAAAAATTGGCCGGTATATAAAGCAAGAACGAAGTTATTAACAGTGCCCATGTTTTTTGCAAACTATCTTTTTTTCGCCACTGTGTACGAGAACCACAAGTAGAACACTTTTTGTCCGTACGATGCAAAACTTCTGTGCAGACTTCACAGCCTATATAATCGTCCGAATTGATTGCTGAACTTGTTATTTGTTTTTTGGCTTTAATTTCCAACCACAGCTGATGTTTATCTATATGTAATAATGCTGAGGACATAGCGATAATAAAAAACGTGTACGACCAAAAAGATAGCCCTAAACTCACTTCTGCCATAAAGGCTATTTTGATAAAACTTACCAAAATACTGATCAAAAATATTTCAGACATGCTCCATTGCCCTAACATACCGATGAGTTTGATAAAATTTTCGGTTTCGGGCAATAATTTTTCAAATTTCAACGAGAAAAATGTATAGAGGATACTGAACAAATAAACGCCCGGAATAACGATCACAAAAATAAAGACAATAACAGCCAGACTAGTGAACTGTTCACTCACCAATACGGTGATACTTTGAACCAGCGATACGGTTCTGCCTTGACCTTGAGCAGATAGCGTTAAAAATGAGAAGAAAAAAGACAAGATAAAAAAAATTAATGCTGCCAGTGAAAAAGCAATGACACGGTCATTGGCATTATGGTGCTTGGCTGTCAAGGTATTACCACAGCGAGGACAAATTTCCTTATTACCTTCGTCCAGATCAGACATCTGTACCAGTAGATCACAATCTCTGCAGGCAATTTGCATCGGTATACCCTGTTTATTAGTTTTGATTTCCAGCATTTGCTTCATAATCTTCACCAATATACCCCAATCCATGCTCTCATTTAAAGCAGTTTATTACGGCATCAAGGCGCATTAAATATTTTTATTCCTACCACAATTTTCTTGTTCACTGCTATCACCGTATATACCCGTGATACCTGAAATGCGGGATTTCAGAGTTTCAGTGGGTATCCAGATCAAGGCATCGTTTGCAGGGAATGATGTTTCATTTACAAGAGCGATAACGAAGGACTGGATTTCCACTGAAGCTCCCGAAGGGC
>CAZKUH010000299.1:0-3886 GCA_964555895.1 uncultured Enterobacterales bacterium | reverse complement strand
TTTGTCGATTCAAAACAATTAGATCACCCGACAATCGGTAATTTTTTTTCAATAATTGCAGTGTGCTGATAATTCGCTTGTCAGCATCATCGGTAATAACATCAACCATCACGTCAAGTTGTGACCAGGTGTATAGATTATTTTTTTCGTTATTGAGTTGTAATTGAATGGCTTTTGTTGCAAGCGAAGTATTTTGTTCAAGCTGTTGACTCACCTGATTACGGATCTGATCTGTCCATAAATAATACACCGCCAGAGAAATTGCCGTTGATGTTAAAATGGCAACAAAACTGATAAGAAAAGATAATCTCCAGCGCAAGCTCAATGAATGAAGTTTTTCGATCATAAATTAATCTCTTGCAAAATTAATACATCAGCATCATCTGCTGGTTTGTGGTTCACATAGCCAATAGCGCCTCGAATACGCTTTACAAACAATAAAACTGATTTTTCAGAATTTTGTACCACCGGTGGTTTGACCCCTCTAAATGACATTCTATCCCAGTACTCCCCAAGTGCAATGGGAGAACGATGAAAAACCGCCTGGGAAAATTGATTCCTGAGTGGGTCATCAGAAGGCAGATTTATGGGAATAATTTTATTTCCTGATGCGTTAATTTTTCGTTTTAACAAATAGTAATCAGCAATATACTCAGCATCCTTTTCAATTGAAAAAGATTTTTTATGCGCAATCACATACAATGTTTCAGCCCTAGCTTCCACAAGCTGGGATAAAAGTAATAAATTAATTAAAAATACCGTGGCAAATCTCACATCACCACCTGATCATCGCATTGTAAGAAACACTGATACTTTTTCCTTCCAACCGTTTGGCGCCAGAACCTGAACGATATTCAAAATTCAGGTTACCCATTTTATCAAAACGATATCTGGCACCCAGCAGGTAAATATTACCTGACTGGTTGTTATCAGCAAAATGAAAATATTCTCCACGACCATAAAGATTCCAATGAGGAGTCAGGCGATAGCGAGCTTGCATAAACCCCCCACCATCCCAGCCAGTATCTTTCAATGGTGTTTGCAGTCGACGGGCTTCATCTCCTACAACTCGGGTATAAATGAGTTGTGAATCAATATCCCATTGAGATAAATACCACACTTTCTGCCAACTGACTGTCGTTCTTTCAGTATTATTCGTGCGAACTTCTGCATATTGAATATCCACAGAGGAGCGCGTATCAAGATCGTCAATAAGGGTCCAACTGCCCCCAAAAACCTGACTATATAGTCGAGGATGATTTTTCAGCGGTTTCGGATCAAAATCGTTACTGCCCTGGAAATAAATATCAAACCGACTGCCAGAAATGGCGTTGATGGATTTACCGTATTCAACCCCGGTAATATAGTTAGAATAACTGAAGGTTGTAGTTAATGGACGTTCCACAGTCCAAACCAACGGTGCGGCATGAATTAAATTCCATTGTCCTACAGGCGCAAGGAATTTACCGACCCTTAATCGTGTTTCACTATCAAGATTAAAATCATTATAAAGTCTCTCAAAGATAAAACCGCCATCTTTGAGTTGCGCTTTGCCTTGACTTTTCCACAAGGGTGCACCGAAAATTTCGGCTTCAACAAATGGATTCAACCATTTATTGAAGTTTTTCGAGAGAAAAATACTCAAATCATCTAATTCAATTTCACTGGGTTGATTATTATCTGGTCGCTTGGCTACCAGCGAAATATAACCAGAGACATCCCATGGTTGAGAAACGCTCTGTTGGCTGGAAGGCACATCATCTTCACCCAGTGCGCTGCCGGCACTGATAAAAAAGGCGACCAGAAACACCAGATACTGTTTATTCATCTCAGCTCGAACTCAGTTTTTAAATGATGCTCTGAGTATAGATGAAATTTTGATATTTTGATCGCCTTGCTTTGTCTTAAGAGGACAGATGCAAACAGCACAAATCCATGTATCTTAATTTCTGTTTTATCGCTATAATTTTCTTGTTTGTGCTAAAGCAAAAAACACTAGATCTTCTCTCAATTTTCAATATGCGGCTGATTCAGAGCAAAAAACTCCTATTAAAAATTGTAACAAATTGATAATCCAACTGATCTCATAAGGTAAATTCAGTAAAGTAAAGGACTGTTCTTTTACGCAGATAATTTAGTGAGAAACATGAAAAATAATAAAGCAAAGCTATGGTTCGTCTCATTGTCGCTGTTACTCGGTCAAAATCTATACACTAAGGCGGTGGTGCCAAGTGGACAATTACCGACCAATGTGGTGCCGACACATTACCGGCTGGAACTCAAAATCATCCCATCTCAGCCCTGGTTTTCTGGCTCGACATTGATTCAACTTAAGGTAACTCAACCGATCAAAAGCTTTTATCTCAATGGTGAGGATTTAACATTTAATCAGGTAAACCTAGAAAATAGTAAGGGTGGGGTAATTAAAGCCCATGCAGCAAATACCAAAGTAGCTGGTGTGATGAAGATTACTCTGGAAGAAAAAATAACACCTGGAAGTTATACCCTGTCTGTTGATTACAGTGCACCTTTTAACGAAAATTTACAGGGTCTATATCGCATCAAAGACGGTAACCAGTACTATGTTTTTACCCAGATGGAATCTATTTACGCCCGCTACGCCTTTCCATCCTTTGATGAACCACGGTTTAAAACGCCTTTCGATATTGATTTATACATACCGCAAAACATGGCCGCCATCTCTAATACACCACAAGACCAAACCCAGATTTTAGCGGATGGATGGAAGCGTGTTTCTTTTTTGACAACCAAACCGTTGCCAACCTATCTCGTTGCTGTGGCCGTAGGCGATTTTGATGTGGTTAAATGGCACGATATGCCGCCCACCAAAATCAGAAAATACCCTTTACCACTTCGTGGCATCGCCACCAAGGGCAAAGGTAATCAATTAAAATATGCGCTTTCAGAAACACAGGCTATCGTAGAAGCTCTGGAAGATTATTTTCAAATTCCTTACCCTTATCGTAAATTAGATATCTTAGCTGTCCCTGATTTTGCTGCCGGAGCAATGGAAAATGCCGGGGCTATTACCTTCCGCGAGCAGTTATTATTAGTCGATGATAAATCATCGATCGGTCAAAAAAGACGCTCCAGATCTGTTCAAACACATGAACTTGCACATCAATGGTTTGGTAATCTGGTGACCCCGGTATGGTGGAATGATATCTGGTTAAATGAAGCATTTGCCACCTGGATGGCCGCAACAGCCTTAGAACATAAATGGCCTGGTGAACAATGGCGAAGACAACAAATTCGTTCTTCCAAAGGCGCAATGGACTCGGATTCTATTCCATCGGCGCGAAAAATCCGTAATCCTATCAAAACCAACAGCGATATTGTTACAGCTTTTGATGGCATTACCTATCGCAAAGGCTCCGGCGTCTTATCCATGATTGAAAACTTTATGGGAAAAGAAAAATTCCGTGAAGGCGTGCAAAAATATATGCATAAATATGCCTGGAAAAACACCACAGCGATTGATTTTTTTGAAACAATCGCCAGCGTGTTGCCAGCCAAATCTGCGAAAGCCGTGGTTAAATCTTTCAAAGACTTCGTTGAACAGGCCGGTGTGCCCTTGCTGGATATGACCAACTCCTGCGTTACAGGAAAATCCGTACTTGCTATTACACAACAGCGGTATGCGCCATTAGGCACTAAATTCAAACAGAAAACACTTTGGAGTATCCCGGTTTGTTTGAAATTTGAAGCCAATGGTAAAATCAAAGAACAATGCGAAGTAATATCGAAGACCCAACAACAAGTCATTTTAAATGCGCCTGGTTGTGTAGACTGGGTCATGCCAAACGCCAATTGGTCCCACCATGTGTCGGCTTTATGGGCAAATGGGCACGCGCAAGAAACCGGG
>CAZKUH010000298.1:0-3923 GCA_964555895.1 uncultured Enterobacterales bacterium | reverse complement strand
ATCAGACGATTATTATTAGGGGTAAATGTGTCGGAAATTAGCGAACTGAAACCACAGGTTATATGGAAACATTTTGACGAGCTTTGTAAAATACCACGCCCGTCTCATCATGAACAAGGTGTCATTGATTATATTGTTGCGTTTGCTGATGATCTGGAACTTGAGCATGAAATTGATCCAGCCGGAAATTTAATTGTTCGAAAAAAGGCTAGCGCGGGAATGGCGCACTGTAAAGGTATCATTATCCAGGGACATATGGATATTGTGGCGCAGAAACTGAATGATCTTGTGCATGATTTTGAAAAGGATCCGATTCAACCCTATATAGATGGTGAATGGGTCACCGCAAAGGGTACTACCCTGGGTGCTGACAATGGCATAGGTCTAGCCATGGCATTAGCGGTTCTGGCCACAACAGATTTCCCCCATCCCGCCATTGAAGCACTTTTCACCGTTAATGAAGAGTGTGGCATGAGTGGTGCTTTAGGGCTTCAAGCTGGTTTTTTGCAGGGAGATTGGCTGTTAAATATTGATACAGAAGAGGAAGGAGAATTATACGTAGGTTGTGCAGGTGGCCAGGATATTGTTATATCCTATCCGGTAGAATATGTTAGTAGTCCGGCAAATTCGGTAGCTTTTGCGCTGATCGTTGGTTCTTTAAAAGGCGGGCATTCCGGTGTTGATATTCATTTAAATCGAGCGAATGCCAATAAAATCACCAATTATTTTTTGTTGGAGGCGCTCAAAATAGGGGGCTTATCCGTCAGTTCTTTTGATGGAGGAAGTTTACGAAATGCCATCCCCAGAGACGCCACCACTCAAATCAAGATCGATAAAAATAAAATAGCTCAATTTCAACATTTGGCAAAAAAGTTAAGTTTTGATTTACAAGCGCAATTTGTCAACATCGATCCGAATATCACCATCCGGCTAGAACCTTGTGAGAACGAGGAAAAAGTTATGGAGGTCAATAATTTACAAGCAATCCTCGATGCTATAAAGGCATGCCCTAATGGTGTTGATAGTTGGATTGCAGACTTACCCGATGTGGTTGAAACATCCAATAATCTGGCGCGAGTGTTTACGGGAAAGGGTGTGATAGACATTGAAATATCTGTGAGAAGTTCTGTAGAAACTGAAAAACAACGTCTGAGTGAAGAGATCAAAGAAATTTTTATGGCCATTGGTGCTCAGGTTGAATTTGGTAACAATTATCCTGGATGGAAACCGGATATGGGTTCTGGCTTATTAAAACTAACGCAGCAATCCTATAAAAATTCTTTCAGTAAAGATGCAGGGGTAAAAGTGATACATGCCGGACTCGAATGCGGAGTTCTAGGGGCAGTTTATCCCCACTGGGAAATGATTTCTTTTGGCCCAACCATCACGGGTGCCCACTCTCCCGATGAGAAGTGCAATATTGAAGATGTGGCAAAAATCTGGCAGTTTTTAAAAGAAATTTTAAAAAATGTCCCGGCTAAATAGCACAGTTTACTGAAACACTTTTAAGTAACTGTCTGTTTACAAAAAATCAATAAAAAAATGTAAGTCCGACGGCAATAATCATACCTGACCAGATAAGCACAACAGTACAATAACCCATGATTTTTTGAATGCTGATCCCGGCGATCCCCAGTAAAGGCAATGCCCAGAAGGGTTGTATTAAATTAGTCCAGGCATCGCCAAAAGCAACCGCCATGGCGGCCTGGTTCAAAGGTACGCCGAGAGATTGTGCTGCAGGGATAATGATTGGAGCTTGCACTGCCCACTGCCCCCCACCTGAGGGAACAAAAAAGTTAACGATTCCTGCACTTAAAAAGGTATATACGGGAAAAGTTTGCGTAGTTGAAATGCTAATGAACCATTCAGATATACTCACAGCCAAACCTGAATTGACCATCATCCCCATAATGCCGGCATATAAAGGAAACTGTAATACGATACCCGAAACGCAACGAATAGCTTGATCCAGTGCATCGAGATACTGTCGCGGACTTCCCTGAAAAATAAGACCTAAAGAAAACAACAATAAATTTATGTTGTTTAAATTTATACTGGCGCCCAGGTTAATTTGCGTGATCAAATAAAACAATCCTAATGCCCCTAAAATTGCTGTGAGGAAAAAGTTGTTTTCTAAAAATTGTGCAGGAGTTAATTTATTTTTTTGGGGAAAGGTTTTTTTGGGTTCTTCCTTAGAGAATGAATGCACTTCTTCTATCTGACTTTTATCGGGATGCATGAAAACAAGCAAAACAGGCAGCGTAATAAAGAGTAACAAGACGATGAATAAAACAGGCGTACTGAATATGGTTTCACTCACCGGGGTCGCCTGCTGATGGAGTAATTTTCCTAACATATCATTGCCAGGGGTGGCTATTTTCAACGGAATTGAACCGGATAATCCTGCATGCCAGACGATAAAACCAGAATACGCAGCAGCAACTAATAAAGGAAAGTGAACACCTTTGGTTTGCTCGGCTATTTTTTTTGCAATCAGTGCGCCTACCACCAAACCGAAGCCCCAGTTTAACCAACTGGCAAAACTGGCAACCATTGAAGTCACAACGATGGCTTTGATCGGGGTATTACCTAGCTTGGCAATATGCATTAAGGCGGTATTGACTATTTTAGTATGTGCAAGGATATGCCCAGTTACCAGGATAATAATCATTTGCATGGAAAATGATAGCAATTTCCAGAGGCCATTTCCCCAATAATTACTCATGGAGACAGTAGATTGATTTTCAAAAATAAGCCCGCTCACAAAAACAACAGCAGTTAAAATTATGGCAAAAACGAAAGCATCCGGCATCCATCGTTGCATCATTTTTGTAAAAAATTGGGCAGTAGATTTTATCATGACTTTAGCACGCTTATTTTTATGAATGGATTAGCTTGATTCAACCAGACGCCACAAATACCAACTGGCAATAGAACGATAGGGTCGCCATTGTTCGGCTAGGTCTAACATGTCTTTTTTTACTGGCAGGACATCTAATCCTAGCAAGATTTGCACCCCCTTTTGTAAGCCAAGATCATCCACCGCGAAAATATCCTTATGACCAATGGCGAAAATAGCAAACATCTCTGCGGTCCATTTACCAACACCTTTCAATTTAACTAATTCAATAATGGCATTTTCTGCTGATATTTTTTTCAGCGCTTCCAGATCAATCTCATTGTCAATAACTGCTTTAGCGATGCCGATACAATATTGGGATTTAGCATTAGACAAACCACAGGCCCGGAGATCAGAAATTTGTGCATGGGCTATTTTTGTTGCACTCAGCATGGGGCGTTTTTTATTATATTTTGAGTTTTTGGGAGAATCTGAAAATAAATTTTCAACTCGGGAATAAATCGTTTGAGCTGCTTTGATGGAAAGTTGTTGTGAGGCGATAGAAGCAATAAGTTTGCTAAAAGGCATGGCTTGCCAAGGTTGCATATTCGGCATACCGTGAAGCTCAATTAAGTGTGCCATTTGTTGGTTTTGTTTCGCCAAAGCTTGAGTGAATGTTTTCAAAGTCTGAATTGATGTAATCAAAGTAATTCTCTATGGTCGCTATCAGTCTGCATGTAGTAAAACTTGTGACCCCGTCAAACTAGAAAACAGCTATCATTAAACAGTGATCGACATGTCATGGATTCATCATGAACAAAAATATCCTTAACAATTTAGAAGAAATTTCATGTGATGTCGATGACTTTTTGTGAAATTTATTTACAGATAGCGTAATTAACCTTAATAGAGAGTATTCTCGGTATTGCAGAAAAAAATAGTATAAAACAGCTGATTTTCATTAAATATCTGTTAGAATGTATCACTCATGGTTTGAGATGCTTTTCGGGCGCTCATTTTTGTTGAATTTTTTTATCACCATTGATGTTGTATTAGAAACATATTAGTCACTATTCGGGGTGTA
>CAZKUH010000297.1:0-3929 GCA_964555895.1 uncultured Enterobacterales bacterium | reverse complement strand
CTGGATAAATCATTTCCAATTTCCGCAGCCCTTGTTTCCGGGCCTTACAATAAAACCAAGGGAAATAAGGCTAGTATTGCCGCGATAGATGAACTTGAATTATACATTGCCGGTTCATTCGGTGATAAATGGTCTGGCTTTCTTGAATTTGCCGGAGAAGCAGGCAGTGATTTCAATACCGTGGTTGATCACGGGCAGGTGACTTATTCAGTTTCACCTGAATTAAATCTGCAAATCGCCATGGGGCCAACCTTCTGGAGTGATCCTTACGATACTTTAACACATATGCGAAGAATCACTATCAGCCAAAGCTCGGTCATTGGCAATCCCTTCGGTGGAGCCGATGGCCCGGTTGGTGAGAATCGACAATATGTCAGTATCAACGGACGCGTGGCCGGAAAGTTGTTCTATTCAGTCGGTGTAGGCAGCCAGATAGATAATGCAGAAGGCAACGATCCGCAAACCTTCATGGGTAGAGTGGCGTTTGATTTAAAACCTAATGTGATGATTGGAGCCTTTACTGTTAATGGGACATGTACCACTGCCAGCGGGAGCGCGAATTGCTCAATTGCTGACAGAAACTATAGTCGCAGTGGTGTTGATTTTCAGGCTGATGTCAATGCATGGCGCTTCACAGGTGTCTTCATGCAAGCCAAAGATGATGACGTCAACGGCATAAATCAACAAAGTAATAACATTGCCACTGGCCGAGTAGTGTATACCTTTTTGGATGATGGACGGCCAACATACGTGCCATTCTTTCAGATTGATCAGCACGAACAGTTTGATGGTATTGAAACCATTACCGACTCTACTTTTGGTTTGATTAAATTCTTTGATGAAAATATCAAAGGAACTGTTGAGTTTACTGATTCAAAAGGCGATGGTACCACACCTGATGATTCAAGATTGGCGGTACAATTAGCCGCTTATTTCTAAATTTTTATGCAGACAAGAAAAGGATCGACTTATCGATCCTTTTCTTTGCTCTTATAATCTTGAAAAGACCATACCTTGGTATGGTTATTTTAACAAATAACTAGGGATGCACGTTAGTAACATTCACGCCAAGCGTATAAACCAGCTCACCGCCAAAATAAGCAGCCGTCAGTAGGAATCCACTACCCACCACCACCACACTAAAAAATGACCATCCTTTGATACCTTTGAGTGACATTCCACGCCAACGTGCTAATGTCTGCCAGGTTGCGAGGCCGATAAGAATCCACAACGTGGTTAGGCCTAACCCCTCATGCTGCTCCAACGCCTTAACATTAAAACCCAGTTTTACTGCCTGATCCAGTGCAATATCACCAAAAGTCGCTGCTGCTATAGCCGCAATTGCTGCCAGTAAAATGGCCGCTAAACCCACAGAAGGCAAACAATCATTGGCTGTTAAATCACCTTTTTTTATTAAAACAATAAAATCAATGGCTAACGCCAGTAACAATAAGACAATTGGGAAATGAACTAACATAGGATGTATGTGTGCGATATTAATCATTTATTCTACCTTATATTACCTAAAAAAATTTCAGTGAAACTTTGCTTATGCAACAAAATCTATTATTTTGTGGGAAAAGAAAAAGTAAAAAATCAGGCCGTTATTGCCACCACGACGCTCTTTATTAAACTTACGCAGCTATGCAATAATTTAGCTTAAATGCTTTTCATGGTCAGAACGCTCCAGCCGATTCATCGCGCCTGTTAGCAACCGGTCTGTATTTACTCTGGCTCGTGTATGAGAGCCACTACCCACTTTGCCACCTTTGTCCTGCATTTCAACATCAAACTTAAATAGTTTCCCTTCCATGCCTCTGAAGATAGCAACGACTTTTACCGTCTCGCCATTGGGCGTAGCTGCCAAATGGTTAACATTAACATTCACTCCGACCGATAACTCATCCTTCGATAATATGGGTTTGATTAAACGTGACGCCGCAAGTTCCATTAGTGCGATCATTTTTGAAGTGGCCAGAACTTCAGGGAAGTCATCTTGTGGATCAAGTGACAATGATTTTGCCAAATCTTTGGCTTCTATCCTATAGGTTAATTCAATTTTGCTGTCTATATCCATAAAAGCATCCTGATTGATCTAAAAGGCTTCAACATACAACGGAAAGTTCATCTATACCCGTGTTACATCACTTAGCGTGTCGAATGTTTTTGGTCTTCGACTTCAAGTTCATTATACTTAAACGAGTTGAAATTGCATCTTGCATCTTGCATCTTTCTAATTTTTGATGGTATAAGAATATTAATCATAACCGCAATTGAGACATCATGGATAAAAAAACCGCTGGAAAAAAAGTATTTGGTCTGTGGAGTGCAATTTTTTTAGGTATTGGCTCTATGGTTGGAGCGGGTATATTTATTGTTATTGGTCAAGCAGGAGCCATTGCCGGCGAGTTGGTGATGGCATCATTTCTAATAGCCGGAATCATTGCATTACTCTGTGGTTATTCATTAAGTAAACTGGCTATTCGCTACCCCAGCCGTGGAGGAATGATAGAGTACTTGGTACAATCCTACGGGGAAGGCTTTTTTTCGGGCACTTTAGGTATTCTCTTCTACCTGGCCCAACTTATCGCCCTCGCGGCTGTGGCCAAATCTTTTGGAACTTATTCCGCGACCTATATGAGTGCTAGCGTGACCCCTTTTTATACCAATGTTTTCGCGCTGGGTATTTTAGGTTTTTTTGTCGGAATAAATCTTATCGGTACGGCTATTGTCGCTAAAGCCGAATCACTTATTGTGATACTGAAACTTATTGCCCTTATTGCTTTTACTGCCTCAGCCTTGTTTTTTATCCAATCGAAAAATTTAAATTTAGCTAATACCCCCAGCCCTACTCACATATTTTTCGCCTTGGGCCTTACTTTTTTTGCTTTTCAGGGCTTCAGTGTCATTACCAACAGTGTAGAAGATATGGAGCAGCCAGCTAACACCATGTTGAAATCCATGATTTTAGCCATTGTCATGGTGGGCATTTTATATCTGGCGGTAACCCTCGCTGTTTTCGGCAATCTATCTCTTGCTCAAATAATAAAAAGTGAAGATTTTGCCCTGGCAAGAGCAGCGCAACCCATATTTGGTATGCTGGGTTTTAAGGTGATAGCCGCAACTGCGCTTTTGGCGACAGCCTCAGCGATAAACGCCACGCTTTTTGCGGTGACTCAAATCAGTTACACGCTGGCTAAAGAAGGGGATTTGCCTAAAGTCTATGAACGTCACATTTTTAATAACAGTGAGGGTTTATTGATTTCAGCTTTATTGATAGTACCCATGATTTTATTTTTAAATTTAGGCGAAATTGCTGCCATCGCGGCAGTTGTTGTTTTACTTATTCAAGGCTTTACTCATACTGGCCATCTCTTTAAACTTAATGAAACCAAAGCAAACCGCATACTGGTATTGCTGGCTATCATCGGCACCTTTAGTGCCGCAGGTTTTGCCATTTATTATACCTCGAAGACGATGCCTCATTTTATGCTGTATATTGTGGCAATATTCGCTTTTTCTTTTGTGCTGGAAGTTTTAACCAGAGTCTTTAGCAATCGAACAATTAAAAAACAAATTTTAGCAGAATTAGAAACTTTTGAAGCGAATATTGAATTGGAGTTAAAAAAAATTATTTGATTTTTTGACGGCTCATTAATCTGTAGTGGCCGAATGTCTTTCATAGGCTTCTACCACGCGTTGTACTACCTCATGCCTCACCACATCAGCGGATTGAAAAAAAGTAAATGAGATGCTTTTTACATTTTGCAGCACGTCTATGGCGTTACGCAAACCCGATTCCTGTCCTCTGGGAAGATCAGTTTGCGTGATGTCGCCAGTGACGACTGCTCTGGCATTAAAGCCGATTCTGGTAAGGAACATTTTCATTTGTTCACGCGTGGTATTTTGACTTTCATCCAAGATTATAA
>CAZKUH010000296.1:0-3957 GCA_964555895.1 uncultured Enterobacterales bacterium | reverse complement strand
TGTGCTACAGTTCTCTTCATCCATATCGTACTATACAAATATGTCATACACACATCTAGTACTATTACCAACTCAACACCCATATCCACCACTAAAGTCACACTCTTTCCCTACACTACCCACTTCCAATCTTGGTGAAAAACAAACATCTGCTAGACGTGCTCCTTCAAAACAGCATTACTGTGAGTGTTATTTTTGCACCTGAACATGGTTTTCGCGGCTATAAAGGTGCCGGCGAACAAGTACTGAATAGCCTCGATTTAAAAACAGGAATACCAATAATTTCATTACATGGAAACATGATTAAACCTACAGCTAAACAATTAAAAAATGTTGATATGATTGTTTTTGATATTCAAGATGTCGGCGTGAGATTTTATACTTATATCAGTACATTATTTTACATTATGGAATCTTGTGCTGAAAATTCCATTCCACTGCTTGTGCTCGACAGACCAAATCCGAATGGAGATTACATAGCTGGTCCTGTTTTGGATTTAAAATTTCAGTCATTCGTGGGAATATTTCAAATTCCGTTAGTTCATGGGCTAACGATAGGTGAATTGGCATTCATGATTAATGGTGAAGGTTGGTTGAAAAATAACCTTCGTTGTAAGCTCAAAGTTATCCCCGTTAAAAATTATGAACATAATATAAAATATACCGTACCAGTCAAGCCATCACCTAACTTATCCAATAAAAATGCTGTGAGATTATATCCTACTCTGGCGTTATTCGAAGGTACCTCTGTCAGTGTAGGCAGAGGTACTGCGTATCCCTTTGAAGTGTTAGGATACCCAGATCAAAGAGTGGGTGATTTTTCTTTTATCGCAAAAAAAATAAATGGTAGCTGGAGTCGTTTAAATTATGCCGGAAAAACATTATATGGTGAAAAACTTTCTGCAAAAATATATCCTTATTTTACTATTATTCCGTTTATAAACTGGTATCGAAAATTTCAATCTAGACAACTGAAATTTATCACTCGACCCAAGTTTCTAGATAAATTAGCTGGAACTGATAAATTTAGAAAACAAGTGGAATCAGGAAGAACCGCTAAAAACATTATTGATTCTTGGCAACAAGCATTAAAAACTTATCAGAAAATGAGGAAAAAATATTTACTTTATGAAGATAGTGATTATATCAAACTAAGATATGATTGACTGGAATAAATATATTTTGATCATCTCTTTTGGCGCAATTGTGCTATGCCACAGAAGTTAATTTCGGTTGTTTTTTTATCCCCGAGACTCGACAAACTTTTGCGCCTAATGCATGAAGTTTTTCCTCAATACAATCGTAACCTCTATCAATATGATAAATTCTATCAACCAGCGTTTCACCTTCGGCCTTTAAACCTGCAATAACCAGACTGGCAGAAGCTCTCAGATCGGTAGCCATCACCTGAGCACTGGATAATTTATCCACGCCTCTAACAATGGCGGTGTTGCCCTCAACCTTAATATCAGCACCCATTCTTTGCAGTTCACTGACATGCATAAAGCGATTTTCGAAGATATTTTCTATAATAACACTGGTACCCTTTGCAACGGTATTCAGGGCAGTAAACTGTGCCTGCATATCTGTTGGGAAACCAGGGAAAGGTGCTGTTTTAATATTCACCGCAACCGGACGTTTCCCTCGCATATTCAATTCAATCCAGTTTTTACCGGTTTTGATCTCGGCACCCGCTTCAGTCAGCTTGACCAATACCGCATCCAGCAGTTTAGGATCGGTATCTTTTAACAAGACTCGACCACCAGAAATAGCCCCTGCGACCAAATAAGTACCTGTTTCAATACGATCAGGCTGGATCCGGTGTTTAGCACCATGGAGTTTCTCGACCCCTTCAATGGTTATCACATCGCTACCCGCACCTTTAATTTTGGCTCCCATGGAAATAAGACAATGAGCCAAATCTACCACTTCCGGTTCTCTGGCCGCGTTTTCGATGATACTGGTACCTGCGGCTAGGGTTGCTGCCATTAACAAATTCTCTGTGGCTCCCACACTGACAATATCCATAAACATTTTAGCACCATGCAAACCGTTTTCAGCCCTGGCTTTTATATAACCTTGATTGACCTCAATGGTTGCGCCCATCGCTTCCATACCTTTTAGATGGAGATCAACAGGTCTGGAACCAATCGCACAGCCACCTGGGAGTGACACATCCGCTTTTCCAAAACGTGCCAATAGCGGACCCAGCACCAGAATTGAGGCACGCATGGTTTTCACCAGATCATAGGGCGCCTTGTAGGAAAATATATTGTTAGTATCAATATCAACCTGCATATTGGCACTCAGTGTCATTGAGGCACCCAGTCGCCCCAACAATTCGAGTGTTGTTGTAATATCATTGAGGTGAGGAACATTACAAATTTCACTTATGCCTTCACCGAGCAGGGTTGACATCAATATGGGCAAAGCCGCATTTTTAGCGCCGGATATGCGAATGCTACCATCCAGAACATGACCGCCAGAAATTTGAAACTTGTCCATTTTTACTCCAATAAACTATTAATGGGCTGTTGATAAAAACATAATATCTAACAATAACCGTACTTTACCTCAAATAAAGCAGGATATCACTAAAACTCTATGTCTTCTTAGGGATTAGATTGTGGCGATAATATGGCTTCTGAACAAATATTGGAAAATGGAGCGGGAAACGAGATTCGAACTCGCGACCCCGACCTTGGCAAGGTCGTGCTCTACCAGCTGAGCTATTCCCGCTTAAGAAAAGGCATCTTACATCCAGAAAAGAGTATTGGGAACACCAAACCTCTTTAAGGGACGCGCATCATAGCAAAAATAATAACGAATGTTGAGTGGTTTTTGTGATTTGTTTGATTTTTAACTCCCAGACTATGTCAAAGCAAATATTCTTGATCCGAGTGGCGGGATCGGTTAACTTGCAAACTAGGAAACAGCCACAAGCGAGCCAAAACTCTCGCGCGCGATAACGAACAAGTGGATTTTTCACAATTTTTTTCCCTCTCAACGGTAATCTGTTATCGTAGCCTCATCTCAATCAACTCCAGATATCAAATTAAGTTAAAAGGATTGAAATCAACAATGCCTGCAAAAACCGTTAAAACTATCATCTTGTTCATCATCACATATCTTGCTTTTGGCGGCAGTCTTTTTGCTGCAGAGCGACAAACAGCACAATACTTTGAAAAAATTAAACAGAATCCATCTCGGCTTAGAATATTCCTCAAAAAATTCCCCAAGGGTGGTGAATTGCACAATCATATTGATGGTGCAATTTTTTCAGAAAATCATATTAAGTGGGCGGCTGCAGATAATAAATGTATTAATCTGCAAACCTATATCGTTGGTTTTCCGCCTTGTGACAAGAACAAGCAAATCGTTCCCATCGCTTCAATATTAAAAAATGATAAAATATATAATAAAGTTGTTGACGCTTTCTCAGTAAAAAATTATCGCTTAGGTGCCCTCTCAGGACACGACCAATTCTTTGCCACTTTTGAAAAATTTGCAGTGGCAGACTTGGGTCACTTTGCCGATATGCTAATCGCTGTCACTTCTCGTTCAGAAAAGCAGAATTTGCATTATCTCGAACTGATGCAATCAAACGGGATGCCTCAAGCCTGGATCTATGCTGAAAAAAGTAAGGTTTTTACAAATAATCCCAATATTAAATCCTTACTAAAAAATAAACGTCTAGAGGAAATTGTGCGACAAACCCTGAAATCGCTGGATTTAGAAGAATCTATCTGGAAAAACAAACTCAATTGCAACAGTGCTCAGCCCAAACTAGGGTGTCAAGTCAGTGTTCGCTATCTGGCGCAGGTTATTCGAACCTTCCCAAATGATCAGGTATTGGCACAAACTATTCTGGCATTTATGTTGGTAAAAGCCGACCCAAGATATGTAGGTATCAATTTTGTCGCACCGGAAGATGCACCCATAACGCTAAGAAATTAT
>CAZKUH010000295.1:0-3960 GCA_964555895.1 uncultured Enterobacterales bacterium | reverse complement strand
GGTTGTGAGCAAACCCATGCCCCAGCCGGGTGAAGGGGAATTTTTAATTAAGCAAACTCATATGTCGCTTGATCCGGCTATGATGGGCTGGATGAGTGCAGATACCGAAAGTTATATCCCACCAGTGGCATTAGGTGATGTGATGCGCTCTTCAGGTTTAGGGGAAATCATCGAAAGTAACCACCCGGATTTTACAGTGGGTGAACGAGTAATGGGGTTAATGGGCTGGACTGAATATTTAATCAGTAATGGCCAAGGCTTAAATAAAGTACAACCCGGACTCGATGCAGAAATGGTGTTATCGGTGTTTGCTCTACCCGGTTTAACCGCCACTCAAGGATTGTATGGTTTTGGCGAACCCAAAGCCGGTACGACCCTGGTGGTCAGCGGTGCGGCTGGATCTGTTGGCTCCATTGTCGGGCAATTAGCAAAAGCTGATGGCCTCACAGTCATTGGTGTTGCTGGAAATGATGAGAAATGCGCCTGGTTAACCAATGCGCTGGGTTTTGATGGTGCTATTAATTATAAAACTGATGATATCTCAACCAGACTCAGCGAATTAACGCCTAACGGTATTGACCTCTATTTCGAAAATACCGGTGGTCCAATCCAACAGCTAGTTTTTGATCGCATGAACGCCCATGGAAGAATCATCGTCTGTGGGATGATCTCGGATTACACCAAAGCAGTACCCAGTCCAGGCCCTAACTGGATCCCCATCATCAAAAAACGTCTCACCATTCAGGGTTTTGCCATGCCCGATCACTTTGCCCAAATTCCACAGCTCATTGAAAAGCTCACCCCCTATGTAATGCAAGGGAAAATAAAATACCGAGCCCATGTTTTAGAAGGATTAGAATCAGCCATTAATGGAATCAATTTGTTATTTAGTGGTAAAAATAATGGTAAGTTAATCGTTAAATTATAATTGATAATTTGCTTTTATGGTTCTTTTTGAGACCTTGCTTTGGGTTAGCAGGAACATAATTTTATTCATCACATGATGATTAATGAAAAAATTAATAGATTTAAAATTAATACTCGCTCATATTGCGATAAAGTAAAGTTATGGCTAGAAACACGTCCGTAGCGCTTGGTGATCATTTTGACGAATTCATTTCAGAAAAAGTTATTGCTGGACGTTTTATTCTGTTAGTGAGGTTGTGCGAGCTGGTTTGCGAAAGTTAGAAGATCATGAAACAAAACTACAACCTATCAACACCTTTATCAAATACCACCTTCCTATATTTGCCGGAAATACTAAATGGTGGAGTAAAATTGTTACATTGTGACTTTTATGGATAAATTTGCTCATCTAACCATTTTAAGCCCCAAGGGGCGGGGAATGAAACCCCAAGGGATTAAATAAATTGATCTTATTATGCTAATACTAAGATGGTTAGGCTAGTGGGAATTGTTCTGATTATATTAAGCGAATGATGAAATTCTAAGTAGGATATCTCTGAGGGAGAAATTCAAGTTCATCTGCCCCCACCCCTTGACCTTTTTGCAGAAATTTATTGTAAACTAAGAACTCTTTTGATGAAATATTCTAAATCCCAAAGCCATTCTTGCTGGCCTGCCGTATATGTAGCATGAATTATTTTTGGAATCACAAGCTGTAAATTTGAATCGATCATCTCGTTAGTTTGATTTTTGGATATCTTAGGTTGAAGGGTGAACAAATGCTTATTGGTTATCCGATCAGCTTCAGTCAATACTTGTCTCCATCTGTCTTTACATGTGGTTTTTACTCCGAGCATGGTAAGTTTATTTGAGGGAAAAGATAAATCAAGATAATCTTCTATTGCTGGAAATAAAAAGTCAGGTTTCTTATTGTTCTCAGTCTTAGGCTCCCATGCATAACGAATACCTTTTTCGGTAAAAAGGTGAGCCAAATGATTCTCTAAAGCAAAACCTGCCCTAGAGTTTCGTCTTTGGCGAATAGTTTGAGAAAATGTTAGGAAATCATCAACATTTAAGAAGCCTTCAGCTAATTTATCAATTCACCTTCTAATTGTTTGAACATAGCTTCTTCTGTATCCCACCAGTGGATAATGGCATCATCCACTGTAGCATAGCCATTAAGCTCCCCAGCAATTTCTCTGGCAAGCTGAGAAAATAACTTCGTCCTAGGAAATACTAATCCCCCGAACTCTTTAGCAATCAAATCTAGATAATTCTTACCGAAGTTGGCTTTTATTTCAATGCCTAGTTCTTCAAGTATATAGCGTTTTGTCACACTGAGTGATTCAGCATTATTAGTAAAATCAATAACACTAAAAGTAGAAGATATTTGATCACCAAATAATTCAAAAAGTTCAAGTTCTGATTGAGAGTGTTGTGGTGCAGATACAAAAAGTATTTGGCGATCTTTTTTTAGAATTACTACCAAAGGGTCACCTGCTGTAGACAGGTCTATAGCCGGATTATTGGGATAGTATAAACGATGCTCTGATCTTGTCCGGTCATTTTCTCTGGCATCATACCATGTGACGATACCAGATGATGTCTCTATTTTATTTTCATTATCATCTAGGCGCAGAAAACTTGCACAAAACTTTTCCTTGTCGCCAAGATAGGTTTTCATCGTTATAGTTCCATTTAACTCATGTTGATTGGATCGTTTAGAATTACATTCGACGACGCTCAAACGCTTTATTGAAGCACCTAAAATATAGTCATTTAGATTTCCAAAATCGGACATCAACTTTCCTTTTATTAATTATTTATTTTCAATAATTCTTTATGCTATTCGCTTATTTTGTATTGATTCAATTGACTTTGCTTTAATTATATATGGTCGGAGCATCTTTGCTACAGCAGAAAAAACCGGCACAATAACTGAATTCCCAAATTGTCTATATGCTCTAGTGTCCGAAACAGGGATCTTGAATTCAACATCCCCTTTCTCATAAAAACCCATCAATCGTGCGCATTCCTGTGGAGTTAAACGTCTTGGTCTTCCTTCAGCGCGCTTTAAACCTTTCTGGTTAATTAGGATTTCAGAACCATCTTTATGATATCTTGCAGATAAGGTGCGAGTAACCTGATTACTACTACGTTTTACCATACCAAAACCAAAACCATTTCCCCTCGCTTTGTGTTTTAAGGAGTAATTATAAAGAAAATTCCAAAGTTTCTCTGAAAGCGTATATTTTGGATCTACTGCAGAGTTTTTGTCTAAAATATCTTTTAGCTGCGATCTTTTTTCAGGGAAATGTCGACTTATATTCCTGAGGTCAAAGTTATCCTTAGTATGTAACTTCCTAGCAATATCATTTCTAAAACCGACCAATATTATTCTTTCCCTATGCTGTGGTACGAAGTTAGAACCATCAATTATTTTAGGGTCTGGTTTATTATCTTCTAAATTTGCAATCCAATATCCAGCTTCTGTAAGTTTTGCTTTTATTACTTTAAATGTGTTACCTTTATCATGATTCTTCAAATTCTTTACATTTTCTAACACAATGAATTTTGGCTTTTTCGTTTCCAAAATTCTTAATATATCGAAAAATAATTGACCTTGCTCTTCACAGTCGAAACCGTGACTTCTCCCCAGTGAATTTTTTTTAGATACACCAGCCAGTGAAAAAGGCTGGCACGGAAATCCTGCTAACAAAACATCATGATCAGGAACCAAAGATTCAACGTGTTCTTTTATTTCTCTCTCAACCAGCCCTTCTGGTTGGGTAAGTGATTTTATATCTTTTACATAGGTATGCTCTTCACAATGACCCCAATTAGCTTTATAAGTCCTTATTGAGTATTCATCCCATTCACAGGTAAGTAAACAACGGCCTCCTGCATTACTGAATCCTTTTCTAATACCACCAATTCCGGCAAAAAGATCAATAAAAGTAAACTCGTCGTTCGTATCAGAATCGGGTAATAGTTCATGAAGTGTTTGATAAGCTTGTTGTGGAAAAAATAGATCAAAATCCTGTTGAATAGGAA
>CAZKUH010000294.1:0-3962 GCA_964555895.1 uncultured Enterobacterales bacterium | reverse complement strand
CATCACTTGCCCCAAAAAAGGCACTTTTCGTTGACTGGCACTGATCCTGTGCATACCAAAATGACCGCGATCACAAACCAGAATTTTGTCGATGGCTGTGGCGTGTTTTTTAAAATTATCCCACAAAGATAACGATTGTAAAATTTTCACGCTTCCCCAGGATAGCGCAATGCTACGATCGTCGAAACTCGGTTGTTGGTGGCTTTGATGCGGAAATGCTTCAATCAACGCAATGCTATATTGCGTTTTACTTAATGCCAAGGCCAATGTGGCACCGACCATACCGCCACCAACAATAATAATATCAAAATCTTTTTTCATACTTTAACTAGTGTTTTTTATTGCCATCAAGGCTTCAATTTCAGCAATTGTTTTTGGTGCATTTTTGCTGATGACATCGTGTCCATCCACTGTTACTAAAACATCATCCTCAATTCGAATACCAATACCGCGGAATTCTTTTGGTACATTTTTATCGTCCAGCGGGATATAAATTCCCGGTTCCACGGTAAGCACCATACCGGGTTCTAATGTTCTAGGCTTGCCGCCAATTTGATAATCACCGACATCATGTACATCCAGACCTAACCAATGTCCTGTTTTATGCATATAATATTTTTTATAGCTTTGTTTTTTTAATAAAGTAAATAATTTGCCTTTTAATATTCCTAATTTAATCATTCCCTCAGTAAGCACTGCAACCGCTGCCTGGTGTGGTTTGGACCAATCGCTACCGGGATAAACTTCGGCGATAGCCGCGTGTTGTGCTTTGAGCACCAACGCATATAGTTTTTTCTGCGCGCGGCTAAATTTTCCATTTACCGGAAAGGTGCGAGTAATGTCAGACGCATAGCCTTGATATTCCCCGCCCGCATCAATCAATAATAAATCTTTTGCTTTAAGTTTATGTTGATTTTCTGTGTAATGGAGGATGCAGGCATTATCACCACCAGCAACAATGCTGTTATAGGCTTCAAAGCGACAACCACTGCGCGCCATCGAATATTTTAATTCAGCCTCTATTTCCCATTCCCACATTCCGGCTTTGCTTAAAGTCATGGCTCTTTTGTGTGCTTTGGTAGAAACTTCAGCGGCATAACGCATTAATTTAATTTCACTGGCCGACTTGAATAGCCTCATGTCGTGCAATAAATGCCGAACATCAATTAATTCACCAATGGGTAATTCACCCTGATGTACTGTTTTTCTGAGACTATTTAGCCAATTCATCACTTGTTCATCAAAATGATTATTAGCGCCCAGCGCATAAAATATTTTATTCTTGCCTTCCATTAAGCCTGGCAATATATCGTCAATATCATCAATGGGGAAAGCATCATCCACCGCAAAGTTTTGCACAGCCCCTTGCTGACCAAAACGTCTGCCATGCCAGGTTTCTGTATCCAGATCACGTTCTCGATTAAACAACACGTAGTCACCGTGTTTGCGATTGGGACTCAGTACTAAAACACTATCGGGTTCATTAAAGCCGGATAAATACCAGAAATCACTGTCCTGTCGAAAAGAAAAGTCGGTATCCCGACTTCGGCAAATTTCATGGGCAGACGGGATAATGGCAATGGAATTTTCTCCCATTAATTCCATCAATTTATTTCTACGGCGTTGATGTTCCAGCACTGAAATTTTTAGCTTCATATGGCCACTCTACTTCTCATATCAATGTTAATGAATTTGTGTTGAAGACTGCGGTATGGAATTCAACTTTATGGCTACCTTTTTATCCATTGGCTGGTTTTCCAGAAAGATCATCTCAACGATAACTTTTAGATGGCTGACAACTTCAAACATCTCTTTTTCAAAAGCATCAACATCCTGCACTGTCAACGCTGTCTCTACCTGAGAAATATCCCGGATGTCAGCCAGTCCCTCTTTAGCTTCGGCAGAGAGGCTTTTTTCAGGCTGACTTAAACCAAACCCCAACAACCAACCTTCACACCATTGAGACAGGGAGGCTAATCGCCGAGAAACAGCTGTATTGTCTTCAGCGATAAAAAGCTTTAAATCAAACAAGTCACCATGCATTTGTTGATAAATACGCTGCTGTACCCGTTGCAGACACTTAAGCAAATCGATTGAAAGGGCTTTATTTTCCATCAGGAGTTGTTGCAGGTGTGGCTGCCATTGCGGCGAATCTATTGGTAAACCACCACAACAAAAACCCACCAGACAGCCTTGCGTCTCAGCAGCATTCAAAGCACTGTTGTTGTCTGACAACTGCTGTTCAAGTTGCTGGAAAAGTTCAGAAAAAGTAGCATCTGTGGTTGGTTTTTTGGCTGTCGGCATGAGCAAACCCATCTTTAAGCGTCAATATCGGCAAGTGTATCATCTATTTCTACCGAAAAACCCAAATTTTGGCTGATTATAGCCTGCGAATATTGACCATCTGCATACTGCCTTCTATAGTGGTTAGCAGGAAACTCTGTTGAGATAAAAAATAACAATCACCCTATGAGTAACAAACTTCTCAAATCTCTTGAACAACGCACCACTGAACTTGCTTATCGTTTTGAGCAACTTAAGACTTCTAACGTGCGCCTGCAATCTGATCATTTGTTACTCTTGGAGGAAAAGGAACGCTTGCTAGAACATAATCGTCTGGCTCGTGAAAAAATTGAATCTATGATTAAACGGCTTAAATTAATGGAGCAATCTCATGACTGATAAGCGAGAAACCATTACCGTTTCTATCTTGGGTAAAGATTACCAGATCAGTTGTCCGACTTCACAAGCTTCATCTTTGCAGTCATCAGCCAACGAGCTGGATAAACGTATGCAAAATATCAAAAAGGAAGGCGGCATTATTGGTATCGAAAGAATTGCCGTGATGGCCGCGCTGAATACGGTCCATGAACTCATGGAAGCGCAGCAAAATCATGGTAGATATCAAAGTTCGGTCAATGATTATGTTAACCGTCTTAAGGATAGAGTGGATACTGCTTTAGGGGATGATGCCCAACTCGAACTACCCACAGATTAACGCCTTACTCAACAAGATAAATTAACCGCTACTGACCACTTTTAATACATCCTTCTTTAGATCGATCTTGTAAAATATTCATTCTAATGAACCTTCAAACTCTTAATCGCGCAAATGGTTGCCTACCAACTTGAAAATTTTATTCTATTTCAAGTTTATTCTCTAATCTTTGTTGCATTTTGAAACTGTCAAGGCGCTGGTATTTACCCGCTTTATTGCCATTTGCCGAGTAATCTGTTCGACAATAACTCTCGTTCAATGGCATTTGAAAAGGTACTGCGATAGCCGCTAACAGAGGGGCTAAATCTATTTCAGGAATGATATTATCAACAGTAAATTGTGCTCTGGGCTTGACTAATAAATCCCCAATACGACCTCTTTGCCCCCATTTTATTAACGCCGTCTGGCAATCAAATGTTTCATAAATAGGCAATATTACAACGTCTCTTTTAGCGCCATATTCATAGTTCATCAAGACTTCCTCAAAATTCATCGCCAAATCTTCTCGTACAGATGAATAATTATAGGTGTCATTGGCCAGATCACTGGCAAATTCCAAACCAACATCTTCTGGTGACATCGCTCTCTGACTAGATGTTGATGCCTGACCCGCAAAAAGCACCTGAGCTAACGCGGCCCAAATCTGCGATTGCAATGGATTTGTTGCCGTTAATTGTTGATAAAGGCACTGTTGTGAATTTTTTTGATTGACACTATTTTGGTAAAAACTTTGATTACCAACAAGATTTTGATAGTTATTGGGTGAAATACAATCATTGGCATGTGCCAACTCATGCATTAACAACCAGGACATATGAATGACCGTATCGTCCAGGGTTCGTTGCTGGTTATCCGTCAGGGAAAAGGATTTCCAGGCATATTGATTATTGATGATATAACGCCAGGTACGAAACCGTGCCCGTATCTTCACCGAAAGTTGCGGAAGCAACAAAATTACTTGAAA
>CAZKUH010000293.1:0-3967 GCA_964555895.1 uncultured Enterobacterales bacterium | reverse complement strand
GGTTTGTCTGACAAAATATCAATAAATGCGTTAATTGCCACATAAATATCACCCTTGCGACTTTTAGCTGAAGTTTGGTAATTTTTACCCGCTGCAATACTGACATAATGCCATGGCGTTGAGTAACGCTTCCAAAAAGGATGCGCGTTTGAGCGCATAAAATCAGGCCAGGTCGAAACTTCAGCTAAACTATCATCATCTAAAATTGATTTTACTGCCGCTTTAGCCGTAGCTGTTAAATGATTTTCTGCTATTTTGCCCACCACACGATGGCCAATTTTTCCGAGTGCCATGGTATCAGAGAGATAGAAAAAAACGATACTCAAAAAGATAACTTTTACTAATTTACGCATAACTTCCTCGGTGTTGATTAATTAACAACTTATCAATTTATGTTAACTTGTCATTAATATGTCATTCATTTTTCTGTATTGTATGTTATTTTGCTCGGAGATGATGGGTCTTTTTCTCAAATAATCTGAGAATATGTGTCAAGGGAAGCTCTCCCTATTTTAAAATTCTGGAGGATCAAGTGAAACGAAAAATAAAACAGCAACATCCATTTTTACTGAGAGTGGTAAACGCTACGCTAGCTTTAGTTTTAATCACATTAGCAGCTTCTCAAGTTGCCAAAGCTGCATCCAACTATACACCGATGAAAAAACTGCAAACCGCAAAAATCATCACCACCATCACTTTTGGCTCATGTGCTGATGCCTATAAATCACAACCCATCTGGGCAGAAATCGCCGCAACCCAACCCGATGTTTTTATATTTTTGGGTGATAATGTTTATGCCGATAAACTAGATGGTAAAAGTTTGCCTGTGGCGACCGCAGCATCTCTCGACTCGGCTTATAGTGCACTCGACAGGCAAAGCGAATTTTCTGAATTTCGTCAGCATATCCCGATCCTGGCAACCTGGGACGACCATGATTTCGGTTTAAATGATGGTGGGAAAGATAATCCTGTCATAGATATTGCAAAAAAATATTTTCTACAATTTTTTGATATCCCCGAAGATTCGCCCATGCGGAACCATGCGGGTGTTTATAGTGCCAATATCTATGGTCCGATCGGCAAAAGAGTACAAATTATCCTGCTGGACACGCGTACCTTCCGTTCTGCGCTGACCAAAGCCATTCCGGGGAATGCTCAAGGCTATCAAAGGTACCAGCCTTCAACGGCCAAAGAGCAACAAATGCTGGGAGAAAAACAGTGGCTTTGGTTAGCACAACAATTAGCCAAACCAGCAGAGATCCGTATTATTGCTTCATCCATTCAACTGCTGGCGGAAAATCACGGTTACGAACGCTGGGGAAATCTACCTAGGGAGAAAAAACGCTTTTATCAATTATTGTCCAAAACCAAAGCCAATGGTGTAGTGATTATTTCAGGAGACAGACATCAAGGTGGTTTATACAGAAAAACCGGTTTAACGCCCTACCCGCTCATTGAAGTTACCGCAAGCTCAATCAATGTTCCCATTGCCAACCCTTCATTTGAAATGGATAACACCCAAATAGGACATCTGGTTAAAAAAACCAACTTTGGTCTATTGCGAATTAATTGGCATAAGCAACTTATTTCTTTCGGAGTAAACACGGCGGCCAATACAACCATACATAACCTAGAATTTCCATTTATCGATCTGCAAAATCTTCAACAAACCACTGACCATGGATCGTAGCTTCCCTAGCAGGTGAATGCGGGTTAAAAGAACAGGCAAAAAAAATCTCGAGCGGCAAAAGCCGCCCGAGATTTAATTTCTAGCTTAAATTAGATTTAAAAAGAATACTTCACACCCAATTTAACGCTCCAGGTTGATTCTCTTGCTCTAAATATTGCGGGAGAAGAGCCATCAGTCACACTGTTTGAACTGTAAACATATTGTCCATTACTGTTGATAGAATAACGCAGGATATTTCTGGCGTTTTCACCAAAGGGCATGGTGAAAACTTGACTACCTTTTTTGTCGAGGAAAGCTAGAGCATTCTTCACATCAAAGTAAAGTAAACCTTTGTGTCCTTCCATAAAACCAGGAATTTCCTGACTGAAGAGTAAATCCATAGTGGTCGTCCAAGGCCCTCTGTAAGCATTGCGCTGCAGTGGTCCACCAGCAGTAGAAATACCTGCGGTTTGTAGTTCTGAAATTAGCGCGTCATAACTCATGCCGTTAACAAAATCCACCGCCGGATCGTTCGGTCCGGTTGGAATATAAGGCAGTAAATTACCACTTGTCAGAGATGAATTACCATCCAGTCCATTACCTCGTTGCTGACGCAATGTCCAGCTGAAAGGACGGCCTGAACGACGTTCCCAAATCATATGAAAGGAAGAAGTATAGCCTTCAAAATACTCCCTAGTATAAGCCAAGTTTAACAATAAACGATGTTCAATCTGGTAAGCTGAAGTAGCTATACCCAGATTTTCTCGATCGTACGAACTAACAAATCGATAATTGGAACGAGCCGTTGAGCTGGTACCCGGTGTCCTATCTTTAACATCCTGATGGGTATAGATGAAGTTTAAATTCAAACCATTATCCCAGTTTTTAGCCAAGGTTAATGTTTCAATCAAGCTGTGGCCACCTGAATTGTTGGTCAACATAATGTCATATGAAGATCGGTTAGGATCGCGACGGGTATACACGGGTCTACCTTCCGGCGTTAACCCTGTACCACCATTAATAGCAGGATCCAACATTCTGGATAAATCGGACCAGGCGACATCTCTATCGATCTTTTTATAGATGATTTCTGAAGCAATGAACCAGTCTTCACCTAAAGGGCCTAAATCTGTGGTGTAATCAAAACCTGCAATATATTGCCAACTATTAGGGATTTTGAAGTTGGGATCAAGGACATTGATGTTTCCAGAACCGGTAGGGCTGTTAGATATGGTATCCAGAATACTTTGAGGTATGGTGCTTGGATCAACACCCGTCAAATTATTCGCACTGGCTGAAACAACCCGACTACCATCATTGGTGTAGGCATTTGATAACCAGACATTGGGGCGACCACCACTGTAACGACCAAAACCACCATGCACATTTAATTCGTCATTGACAGTCCATTCAAAGCCGAAACGAGGTAGAACAATGCTCAAACCATCGACACTGGTATTATTGCCAAAACCATAACGATCAAAAAAGCTTTGGTTGAAAGCCGGGGTATTGCTTGAATTAATACGCTCATACCTCAGGCCATAAGTTAGCGTTAATTCTGGCGATATTTCCCAATTGTCTTCTACATACAATGCATCGTTACCCAGGGAAAAACTGGCAGCGGCATCATTGACATTTAAACTGGGGTTATTGGCATAAGCAAAAAAACTGGCTTGTTGATTTTGAAAATCAGCAATACTGTTAAATTCCCATAAACCCAGGCTTTTAGGCACAAACAAATTGAAAACATCAACTTTATCGCCTTCCCAACCAAATGAAATTGCGTGTTCTTGATAGAGATACTCGCCAGCGAAACGGAATTGTGTGGTTTGGTTATTCAGACTATTGGCATGGCGATATTGATCCGAACCTAATCGAATTTGACCCCCACCAGCAGTATCAATTCTAACCTCACCAAAACCTTTACCGCCTAAAGAATTCTGCCCATTGGTACTGTCTTTATAGGCAATTTTAACTTCGGTTGAAAAAGAATCGCTCCAGTTAGAATAAACATTTAATGAATAAGCATCATATTGATTGCTGCGATCATACCAATAAGATGACAGGTATAAACGACTGGATGATCCTCTGGTATTGCCTGCGCTGTTGCTATCTGCATGAGAAAATGAGAGTGCTGCCCGATGGTTATCGTTGATGTTCCAATCCAACTTCAGCAGATACTTGTTATCTTCAAGAGGCAGTGAACGATTCCAGTCACCGGCATCGTAGCCATAGACACTATTGGCAATACCAACCACACTATCGACATCTGCTTGGGTTACACCATTGGCAATGTTT
>CAZKUH010000292.1:0-3980 GCA_964555895.1 uncultured Enterobacterales bacterium | reverse complement strand
GTGTTAAGCATACCGCCAGCGTTCAATCTGAGCCATGATCAAACTCTTCAGTTCAATTGTCTTGATACCTTAAGGGTATCAATCATCGCTCGACGCTTACATCTTCATTACAATTTCTTTGTAATCTTTCGACTACTCAAATTTTGACAGTTGATATTTACGTCAAGTTTATCTCGCAAACCTTTCCGCAAATACCCACACAGATTATCTTATTAACTTGTTAAAGAACGTTTCGATGTTCAGCAAGCATTCCACTTACCAAACTCGAGGGCGCATATTCTACTTGCTACCCTTACTAAGCGCAACTCTTTGTTGATGTTTTTTCAACTTTTTGTCCGCCTAATTTTCACCGCCTCGCGGACAGTGGACGCGCATTATAAGCCTTGCAGTTTGACCGTCAACTACTATTTCATCAAAATGTAAAAAAAATGTAATATATACCCAAAATCAAGCAAGATGCTTGATTACAGAGTGCCCGTGAGCATCTATTTCTTCGATAGGTTTTCAGTGTGTAACTCAGGAGGGTAATACAATTTTGTTTCGATTTAAATCTTAGTTTACTTCACCATAATATTCCGGATCAGCATAATTATCAAACCGCGTCCATTGACCATTAAAAGTTAATTTTACTGTGCCGATTGGTCCATTTCTCTGTTTGCCAATAATAATCTCTGCCAATCCCTTATGCTCTGTATCCGGATTATAAACTTCATCTCGATAGACAAACATAATGATGTCCGCATCTTGTTCAATGGCTCCTGATTCACGCAGATCAGCCATCACTGGTCGACGATCAGAGCGTTGTTCGAGACTACGATTAAGCTGCGATAAAGCAACGACGGGGCAGGATAGTTCTTTAGCAAGCGCTTTTAAGGACCGGGAAATTTCCGAAACTTCCTGTGTTCTATTTTCCTTCATCCCAGGAACTTGCATAAGCTGTAAATAATCTATGACGATTAAGGACAATCCTCCCTGCTCTCTGGCAAGACGACGAGCACGTGATCTCAATTCAGCGGGAGATAAACTGGGAGAGTCATCAATATACATCTTACTTTGCTGTTGTAGCAGGGTCATGGTACTACTTATTTTTGACCAATCATGGTCATCCATTTCTCCACGACGTATTCTGGATTGATCTACTCGGGAAAGTGATGATAACGAACGTAACAATAATGCATCCGCAGGCATTTCCATCGAAAACACCAAAACCGGCAGGTCGGATTTTAAGGCAGCGAATTCAGCGACATTCATAGCAAAAGTCGTTTTTCCCATAGAAGGTCGACCCGCAACAATGACCAGATCCGCATTCTGAAAACCACCCGTCATTTTGTCCAGATGTTCGAACCCTGACTCCAGTCCGTTGATCCCACCTTTGTTTTTCTGGTAGTCCTCGATGCGATTGATGACCTGAGAAAGCATATTCCGGATCTCAACAGGGCCCGCTTCGGAAGATTCTCGTTGTTCAGCAATTTTAAAAATTTTTGTTTCAGCCACATCCAGGATTTGAGCAATTTCCTGTCCCTCTGGATTAAACCCTGACTCAGCTATCTCGTGAGCTGCAGCAATCATCTCTCTAATAATAGCCCGTTCACGAACAATTCGCGCATAGGCACTAATGTTTGAGGCACTCGGTGTATTGTTGGCTAGTTCTCCCAAATAACCCAGCCCCCCGACTTCATCTGAATTTCCTTCACGATCAAGAAACTCATGTATGGTAATGACGTCCAAGGGTTGTTGTTTTTGGTTTAAATGGCTCATGGCATTAAAAATAAGCCGATGGTCATGGCGATAAAAATCTTTTTCAACCAGATTCTCTTCCACCCGGTCAAAAGCAAGATTATCCAGCATGACACCACCTAAAACCGACTGCTCAGCTTCAATGGAATGTGGCGGAACACGGAGTCTGGCTTCTTTTTCTTGTGTTATTACTTGAGCCATGATTTTGCCAATTATTGTCTATTTGCATGAGAATAATGAAAAACTATTCTTAAAAAAACACCGCCAAAGTGCTTATTCTATGGCGGTGTTTAATCTTGCCTTAAAGATGCGTTTAACGCAATCGTTTAAACAGTTTATGCTTCAGTGCTAGCTACCACGACTTTGACAGAAACACTAACCTCGTTATGCAAAGACAAACTAATTTCATATTCGCCAATCGCACGGATCGCGCCATCGGGCATCATGACTTCTCGTTTGATGACTTCCACGCCAGCAGCAGTGGAAATCGCTGTAGCAATATCGTTGGTGCCAACAGAACCAAATAATTTGCCCTCTTCACCAGCAAGACGCTCAATGGTGACAAGCAGTTCATTTAATTTTTCAGCACGCGCTTCTGCCGCAGTTAAAGTATTCTTTGCCGTTCGTTCAAGTTCAGCACGACGTTCTTCAAACATAGCTAGATTGTCTTTGGTCGCACTCACCGCCATACCTTGTGGCACTAAAAAGTTACGTGCATAACCGTTCTTTACAGCGACAGTATCGCCTAATTGCCCTAACTTGCGAATGTCTTCTAACAGGATGATATCCATTGTTATCGACCTCAATAGTTTACCGGGTATTCGCCCGATTTATGATTCCAACCAGACTAGAAATTTGTTCATTAGTCTGGCACTTAAGTTTTACAGTTTTGTTACTTATGCTGATCTGTATAAGGCAGCAAAGCCACATAACGTGCACGCTTCACAGCGGTCGATAATTGACGCTGATATTTAGCAGCGGTGCCGGTAATACGACTGGGTACAATTTTTCCAGTCTCGGTAATGTAGCTTTTTAAGGTCGTTATATCTTTATAATCAATTTCACTCACGCCTTCTGCGCTAAAACGACAATATTTACGACGACGAAAATTACGAGCCATTTTTATTCTCCTTTTTCACTTACGACAGCAGCGGGTTGTTGTTCAACTACTTCGACAGTTTCTTCTGTAGCTTCAACAACATTTGTGTCCGCTTCAACTTTCGCTGCAGGTTCAACTTTCGCTTCAACTTTTGCTGCAGGTTCATCGGAAGTTTTCTGTGGCATTGGTTTTCTTTCTGAACGGCGATCATCAGCAGATTTCACCAAGGGTGAATCTACGGTAACAGCATGTTTTTTGCGGATAACCATACTTCTGATAACAGAATCGTTATAACGGAAAGCATCGTCAAGTTCATCAAGTTCTGCCTGTCCACATTCTACATTCATTAAAACATAGTGTGCTTTATGGAGTTTGTTGATGGGATAGGCCAGTTGACGTCGACCCCAATCTTCCAGACGGTGAATTTTCCCACCTTTTCCGGTCAAGGTTTCAGTATATCGTTCTATCATGCCGCTTACCTGATCGCTTTGATCTGGATGCACCATGAAGACAATTTCATAATGTCTCATTTATAGCTCCTTATGGATTCCAGCTACCTACTTCAATCTGTGTTGAAACAATGTAGCAAGGAGGATTAACCAAATTGTATACCTGCAACAGACTTTAATCTGAGAAGGACGCGGGATTATACGGATATTTTTTGAAAAATACAACCATAAAAAACGAACGTTAGGCGCAAATTATCGTTCCTAAAACTAACTCTTGATCTGTCCGGATCTATTCTTACCTTATTTTGGATTAGAAAATGAACCGAACAGCTTTTCAGAAAATGAATCCCTTTAACTGACTTTGATGAAACCAAAGAATTTCAGGTTAATAATTCAAACCCGTAAGAGCTCTGTAAATAGTGGTTTGGTTGGTAACAACAACACAATTACTACTATTGTCACCACAACCATGACCGGGGATCCTGCTACCAGATCTTTGTCCATTATATAATTTTGACTCTTTAATATTCTCCAACACGATATTCATCATTTGTATTTCATTCATTTTATCTCCATAAGTCGTTAAAATATTACCTTTGTCCTGGGAATGGCTCTTCTTGTTATTTGCTGGCTGAATTGTTACTTCAGTCTCAACCCCAGATGGGTTTAACTGGGTAACTCTTTGACTAGCATCT
>CAZKUH010000291.1:0-4000 GCA_964555895.1 uncultured Enterobacterales bacterium | reverse complement strand
AGCTTAAGCCTTAATCAAGCAATCAATATACACCCAACTAAAGTATTTCTCCCGAAGGTTTTATTCGTTTAAAACTTTTTCTTCCTTCGTCGGCTCTTTGGAAACGGAAGACATTTCTATCAACCCGACGTTTCAAGGTGATATCGAAATAAGTGGTCTCGTTAGCAGCAAGTATTTTCCCAATGGCTAACCCTTCAGATCTAAATTCTGCGGGCAAATAATAAGCAAAGCCTTTAAATGGTCTTGCAATAATTTTAATCCCAAATGAGCCATCGGCTATTTGTAGCATTTTTGCTGCATCAAGGTAATAGATTAAGGTCATGCTATTATCATTAAATTGACGGTCCAGAAAGAAACCTTCTGGTAACAGTTTTTCCGCGTAGTTTTTTCCGGCCAACAAAAAAACATCACAATCATCCTTTTTCATAGAAACACCTTTTTCATCATGAATATTGAAAACCAACATGCAATATTGACTGATGTTATATTTTTTTCCTTTGGGGATTTCTTGTTGTTGCTGTTGAGTCAACTGTTTGAGTTCTGCTTTTCTTTTGTTATAGGCTATCGCTGAATTGACTTTGAAACACTTAATAATTTCACCAGCTAACAGCATGTGATCAGGATTGTTGGCTTTACTCGCCATAATACCCATTTTAGTTCCTGAGTGACTTAAACCACCAAAGACACCTAGCGGTACCTCGGCAGAATTTTTTAATGGTTTCCCCTTGGGCGGATGAAGCTGCAAAGTTTTGGAACGTTTCCCCGGTGTCGGCAAATCTGTTTGCACCAGCGTACAGTAACGATAATTCATATTGGCACCAGCGACTCGAATAACACCATCTGATCCCTTTTCAATGAGGTAACTATTAAGAAAATCATAAAGTTTGGTATCGATACCTTGCCCGGCAAATACAAAAGGATAAAATCCATTCTTATCATACTGATATTTAAGATAATCTTTGTTTAAAGACCATTGCCCCGAACTACCCAGGCAGAGCCAATCCAAAATCCGAATGCCTGGTTCAACACCTTCGAACCAAGCTTTTAGCCGACTCACCTGCTGCTTACCCAATGCAGCCAATGCCGAACCATGATTAGCCGGAGCCAGCATCACCAGATGCTTGATAGGACAGGCGGCTAAACCCTTGGCACCGTAAAAGCGGTTGATCCAGTGCCGAACGACCGGCCCCCCGGTTGAATGCGTGATACAGGCAAAAGGCTTTATGGCCTGGCTATTTCCTTTAATTTCTTTTAGTGCACGATCAAAAGCGACTGAAATATCATCAATAGTGACCTCATCATTAAAACTGACGTATTTACCCAAAAAAACATGCTCAATATCCAAAGCCATGTTATTTTGTTTCGCCAAGGTGCTTAATGTAAGAGGTAATTCGCCATAAGTTTCAGTATGGGTAACACTCCAGCCATGAACCATAATAAGTCTCATCAATATTCCCTGTTTTATGCCCATCATACCTGAAGATGGATAGATATCTTGTCATGGTCTTAATATATACCCAATCAGCAATCATGTGCCAGTATCCCGTGGTAAATTAATAAAATAATAACATTTAACTTGCATAAATAATTTGCACGAGTAAAAATAAAGAAAAAGCCAACACAAAATATAGAGTCTGAAATATGATAAGAGTCGTAAAGTTTACTTTTTTGGTTTTAGTCCTGATATTTTTCCCCCTCGATGCATTTTCCCAGGTCTCTACCACAGCAGAATTACCCAGTTTTATCAATTCACCCTTTGCTATAACCGCCTTGGTCATTTTTATTCTAGCCTATGTTGCGGTAGTGACAGAGGAGTTCACCCATTTATCCAAATCAAAGCCAGTGATGCTGGCGGCGGCCATAATCTGGGTATTGGTTGCCATTGTTGCTAAAAATAGCAATGTTGATAAAGCAGTTCTTGAAGCTGCCCTTGAGTATAATCTGGTTGAATATGCCTCTTTATTTTTATTCTTGCTGGTCGCCATGACTTATATCAACGTCATGGTAGAACGTAATGTTTTTGAAACCTTGCGTTGTTGGTTAATCAAAAAAGGTTTTTCTTTAAGAAAAATTTTCTGGATTACAGGTTTCTTGGCATTTTTCATTTCCCCCGTAGCGGATAATTTGACCACCGCATTATTGATGGGCTCTGTATTACTCGCCATCGGTAAAGACAATAAAAAATTTATTGTCTTAAGTTTTATTAACGTGGTGATAGCAGCCAATGCTGGCGGCGCTTTCAGTCCTTTTGGCGATATTACAACATTAATGGTATGGCAATCAGGCAAAGCAGAATTTTTCCATTTTTATTCACTTTTTATTCCAGCGCTGGTGAATTTTGTCATTCCTGCATTTTTTCTGAATTTCGCCATCCCTAAACTCACGCCTGAACCGGTGGAAGTCAACTCTTCTCTTAAACCTGGCGCAATTACTATTTGCATTTTATTCCTCATTACCATTTCACTCGCCGTATTAGGTGAACAGTTATTAAATATTCCACCCTATCTCGGCATGTTAGCAGGACTCTCAATTCTATTCTTTTATTCATATTTCATGCAAATCAATCAAGAGCGTTATCAATGCAATAAATTTAATATTTTCAACAAGGTCGCCAAGGCTGAATGGGATACTTTATTGTTTTTTTATGGGGTGATTTTTAGCGTTGGAGGACTGGCTTTCCTGGGTTATCTGTCGGTAGCTTCGACCGAGCTTTATCAACGATTCGGTGCCACAGAAGCGAATATTGCCATCGGACTAGCCTCATCGGTGATTGACAATATCCCTGTTATGTTTGCCGTTTTAACAATGGACCCTGCAATGAATCAATTCCAATGGCTGCTGGTGACTTTAACAGCCGGTGTAGGTGGTAGTATTTTATCCATTGGTTCGGCTGCTGGAGTTGCGCTAATGGGACAATCGAAATTTTATACTTTTGCAGAACATTTAAAATGGAGCTGGGCAATTATACTAGGCTATGCTGCCAGTATCTGGATGCATTTCCTTATCGGTTAATAAAATCATTAAGTAATGCAAGCAAAAAAAGTGTTAGCTTTCAGCCACGAAGTAAAGTTATTCTTGGGAACAACGTGCAGGTAAGTTAACCAGCCTAGTGATTAAAATTGCTGCTTTTTGGATTTGGCTTTCCAGGGTATTCATGTCGGCAGTTTCTGCAACTGTATGCCCACCCGTCCCCATCAATCCAAGCCCATCCAGCGCCATACAAACATCTGCCGCTACAAAAGAAATATCAGCGGCTCCCGCATTGCGGGGGTTAACAGCACTGACCTTTCCAAAGCCTAAATTTTCACTTACTCTCGAATACTTCTCCAACAACAAACGATTGCCAGCTGTAGCTGCCATCGGTGGATAGCCTGCACCGAAAGTGATTCTTGCCGTTGTTTTGTTTAAATTTCCAGCGACAATTTTTTTCATGAGATTTTTCGTTTTCAATAATTGTTGCGGCGATATGGCTCGTAAATCTCCTGCAATAAAAGTCGTTTGTGCAATGACATTGTTTTTACCAAAAGCATTACCGGTAGCCTTTTCGGTGTTAACTTTGATGGTAGTGCCGCCCAGAATCAAACCAGGATTGAAAGTTAAATTTTCTTCATGTTGAAGCTGCTCTCTAAAAGTATTTAATATTCTTGCGGCTTCAAAAATAGCACCATCCCCTTTATCAGGTTGAAAAATTTGTGACGAGTGTGCGGCTGCGCCTGTTACATTCAAGATCCAGCTTACCGAGCCACGACGAGAAATTACCGCAGTTTCAGGATTGCCATCACCATCTTCAAAACCCAGAGCGACATCTGCCCAACGACCACTTTCAAGCAAAATGCTGGAAGCAGTTTTTAAGGGTCTACCACGTTTTTCTTCATCACCCAAAAGTAAAATTTTAAAACTGAATTTCTGTAGTTGGTTTGTTTCTTTCAACGCTTTCATGATGGCGACTATAATAACATCGCCACCTTTCATATCAGTGATACCCGGACCTTTTAAGTAG
>CAZKUH010000290.1:0-4011 GCA_964555895.1 uncultured Enterobacterales bacterium | reverse complement strand
AATCATTGAATTTTCGTGCGGGTTTAACGCCCGGTCCTAATCGATAACCATTCATCTTGAATTCGCGACCTACAGCGTTCAATGCCGGTACCGCGTAATGACAGCCAGAACAGGCTATACCTGTTTTTCTGGCGAAAGTTGGAATGGCTAAGGCGTTAATGGAAGTTAAACCAAAGCTGATAGCCAGCCCCGCTAATACCCATAATTTGGTTTTCATGATAAATACTCCTAATAAAAAATGTTCATATATCAGGAATTTAAACATTACTTAGGTAAAAAAATAACATTTGAAATTCCTATTTTTCTCGAACGCGCATCAAGATATTCTTAATCCATTAACACATCCGATTAATGCTATTTTGATATTTTTAATTTTGAAAAAATTGACCTAGATCAAGCCTGTAAACTTAGGTGTAATAATTGAATTTAAATGTACTTTATTTGACTTTGATCAAGATATTTCAGTGGGGATCGGTATAGTATTCACGGTATGGTAAAATGGAGTTTATGCGATATAATTTATAAGCAAAACAGACTGAAAATCCAATCCTGTTTTAAAAAGAATAAAAAGCATCAGATTTAACATGAGCCTAAATTTAAAAGGAAATCCAGGCAGAAATAAATGTTAATTTTCAGAGAATATTTCTAATCGCCAAAGTTTTAAAATTTTTCGAATAACGCTTGATAAAATCAATCTCAGATTGTTGATGCTGTATGCCGCGTAATTCTTCATTCAGGCACTTCTTAGTTACACACCCTTGAATAACATAATTTTCTGCACCAATGACAGTTAATTCCTGCATCAGTGTTTCGAGCTGTTTTCGGGACAATAATTGTGGGTGTACTGTAGTGCGAAACTCATGAGGTATGCCACCTTGCAGCAATATTTTAGCACTTTTCCAGGCTCTTTGGCCGGAGCTTTTTGAACCCGTTATAGATGGGTAGTCGGCCAGTGGCGCTTTGATATCCAGGCCCACCCAATCCAGCAAGGGGATTAACTGCTTCAAGCGTTCTGGATAAATGCCCGCACTGTGCAGGCCCACTTTAAAACCCATTGCCTTGACTTGTTGCATGGCTTGTTTCAATCCTGTCTGCAAAGTAGGTTCGCCACCACTGAAAACCACAGCATCCAATAAACCGATACGTGTTGAGAGAAAATCAATCACGTTCGGCCATGATATTAACTTATCAATAGTGCGCGGTAAGAGTGAAGAATTTTGGCAATAGCCGCACCGCCATGGGCAGCCTTGTAAAAAAACTACCGCTGCAAGTTCACCCGGATAATCTATGGTAGTCAGCGGCGTCAATCCGCCGACCACGATGCCATGTTTAATGGTTAGATTTTGCTTCATTAAAAAATTTTCTTTCCAGATGTTCCGATTGTTTTCCAGGATTAAATGAAGAGACCGGGCGGTGATAACCCATTACACGAGTCCAAACTTCACAGCGTGTTCTTTCGTCATTATTTAATTCAATTGATGGATTTATTTTCATTTTAGGCTCCTTGAGTTTTAAGTAATTGTTGTTTTTTTGCAATAAGTTCTTCGTCGCACACCGGGCAGAATTCGTGTTCACCACTTAGATAACCATGTGCCGGGCAGATCGAAAATGTGGGGGTGATGGTAATGTAAGGTAGATGGAATTTAGCCAGTGATCGTTGTACTAATTTCTTGCAGGATGCGATGGATGAAATACGCTCGTTCATATATAAATGCAGCACCGTTCCTCCCGTATATTTTGTTTGTAATTGATCTTGCATTTCCAAGGCTGCAAACGGATCGTCTGTAAAACCAACAGGTAATTGAGAAGAATTGGTGTAGTAAGGTTTGTCGCGAGTCCCGGCTTGCAGAATGTCCGGAAAATATTTGAGGTCTTCTTTTGCAAAACGATAGGTTGTGCCTTCCGCCGGCGTTGCCTCTAGGTTGTACATATTGCCGGTCTCTTCCTGAAACACCAACATGCGTGCACGAATATGATCCAATAATCTCAAGGCCATTGCTTTCCCTTTAGCGGTGGTAATATTTTCTTCATCAGCCGAAAAATTCCTAACCATTTCATTGATGCCATTGACGCCAATGGTGGAAAAATGATTGCGTAAAGTGCCAAGGTACCTTTGAGAGTATGGGAACAGTCCCGCATCCATATGTCGCTGAATAACTTTACGTTTTATTTCAAGGCTATTGCGCGCAAAGTGCAATAATTTGTCCAGTTGTTTTAATAAACCTCGTTCATCGTTTTTAAACCTGTAGCCGAGTCGGGCGCAGTTTATGGTGACAACACCGAGTGACCCAGTCTGTTCTGCCGAGCCAAACAAACCATTTCCTCGCTTCAACAAATCGCGTAAATCCAGTTGTAATCTACAACACATGGAGCGGATCATGTTGGGTTTAAGTTCCGAGTTAATAAAGTTTTGGAAATAGGGTAAGCCATATTTTGCCGTCATCTCAAATAAACTGTCAGCATTTTCTGAATCCCAAATAAAATCATCGGTAATGTTATAGGTTGGGATGGGGAAGGTGAAAACCCGGCCTTTTGCGTCGCCTTTCATCATCACTTCGATATAGGCTCGATTGATTAAATCCATTTCCTGTTGTAAATCGCCATAAGTGAAGTCTTGTTCTTCACCAGCAATTATCGGCACTTGCTGGCGTAAATCTTCAGGGCAGACCCAATCAAAAGTTAGATTAGTAAAGGGGGTTTGTGTCCCCCAGCGAGAAGGTACATTCAAGTTATAAATAAGCTCTTGTATATGCTGGCGTACCTGTTCAAAGGTGAGAGAATCTTTGCGAATATAAGGCGCCATATAGGTGTCAAAAGAACTAAAAGCCTGTGCGCCTGCCCATTCATTTTGCAGTGTGCCGAGGAAATTCACAATTTGTCCAACAGCAGAAGACATGTGTTTAGGGGGGCCGGCTTCTACCCGTCCAGGCACGCCATTGAGACCCTCGTGCAGGAGCGTTCTTAACGACCAACCCGCACAATATCCTGCCAGCATATCGAGATCGTGAATGTGTAAATCTGCTTGGCGGTGCGCTTCACCAATTTCAGGAGGATAGACATGACTGAGCCAATAATTCGCAATCATTTTGCCGGAGGTATTCAGAATTAGACCGCCCAATGAATAACCTTGATTGGCATTTGCTTTAACACGCCAATCCGACTTATCCAGATATTCGTTGATCGAAGTAGAGACATCAACCAATGTGCGTTTGTCTTGCCGTAGTTTGTGATGTTGCTCTCGATAAACGATATAAGCGCGTGCTGTTTTCATGTGGTTGGCCGAAATTAACACCTGCTCTACGGTGTTTTGTACATTTTCTATCTCGACATAGCTATTGGTGTCACCATGACTAAAGCGGTAACTTAATACTTTAACTACTTGTCGGCAAAGTAACTGTGCTTCCAGTGCATCAAATTCGGCAGTAACCTCACCGGCTTTAATTAATGCTTGCTCTATTTTACTGGCATCAAAGGCAATTTCTTTACCATCTCTGTTGATGAGTCGTTTCGGTACCGAAACAACATTATTTATGACCTTAGTATTCATTTCCTTTCCCCCAGAAATTTTCTTTATTATAATTTCCTTTATTAGCCACACCCGTTTTTTAAAATCAAACGGGCATATATAGTAGCCAAGCACTCCGTAAGACACTATATATTGTGGTTTGTGATAAAAATTGATCTAAGTCAATCTGAGTGAATTATTCTTGTGGTGAAGCGTAAAGTTGTATCGGGGAGGCTGAAGATGATCTAAATCATGCCATGCAGTGATTAATATGGCTATGATATGGTCTTTCACTTTTAGCAGGATGAGACAATGAAACCCGCTTTATTCAGCGCTCGTTTACAAGGTGCCGTTGAGCCTCTGTTGGTGCGGGCGCTAAAGCCGATCAATTTATTTGGGGTCCTGAGTAAATTACCCAGCAAAGTTAACTTTATACTGGTACAAAAATTATTAAATCGTGCTTTTGCTGAGCAAATCGCCGAGGAAGAGTTTGGTTTTTTAACAGG
>CAZKUH010000289.1:0-4012 GCA_964555895.1 uncultured Enterobacterales bacterium | reverse complement strand
AATCGTTTTTTACCACCGGAATAAGCCGAAATTCGCCTCGGTTATGGGTGCATTTAAAGCAGCGGAAATTGCCAGCCCTAAGGTCATTCGGGTATCAGCGGGATCGATGATGCCATCATCCCAGAGTCTGGCGCTGGCATAGTAGGGATGCCCTTGTATTTCATATTGCTCATGCAGCGGTTTTTTAAAATCGGCTTCATCTTGTTTGCTCCAGGATTCACCTTTTCGCGCCATACCATCTCTTTTAACTTGTGCCAGAACGTTTGCAGCCTGTTCTCCACCCATTACTGAAATTCTGGCATTTGGCCACATCCAAAGAAATCTGGGATTGTAAGCACGGCCACACATACCATAATTTCCCGCACCAAAACTACCGCCAACAATAACGGTAAATTTAGGAACTTGTGCACAAGCCACTGCAGTAACCATCTTAGCGCCGTGTTTGGCAATACCTTCAGCTTCATATTTTTTTCCAACCATAAAGCCGTTAATATTTTGTAGGAAAACCAGTGGTATTTTGCGCAAACAACAAAGTTCGATGAAATGAGCGCCTTTCTGGGCGGAGTCCGAAAATAAAATGCCATTGTTGGCGATGATGCCAACCGGATAGCCCCAAAGCCTGGCAAAGCCACAAACGAGTGTATTGCCAAAAAGCGATTTGAATTCATCAAAATCTGATCCATCCACGATTCGCGCAATAATTTCACGGGCATCGTAAGGTTTTTTTAAATCAGCGGGAACCAGGCCATAGAGTTCCTTTATTTCATAGAGCGGTTTAAGCGGCTTTTTTATGGAAAGTTGCGGTTGTTTCTCAAAGTTTAAATTAGCAATGATCTTTCTTGCAATGGTTAAGGCATGTTGATCGCTTTGGGCATAATGATCGGTAACACCCGAAGTTTTACAATGTACATCTGCACCACCTAATTCTTCTGCGGTGACAACTTCGCCGATAGCCGCCTTCACCAGTGGTGGGCCAGCTAGAAAGATAGTACCTTGTTGTTTTACGATGATACTTTCATCTGCCATCGCTGGAACGTAGGCGCCACCCGCTGTACAAGAACCCATAACGACAGCAATTTGCGGGATGCCTGATGCAGACATATTGGCCTGATTATAAAAAATTCGCCCGAAATCGTCTTTATCCGGGAAGACTTCATCTTGCTGTGGCAGATTAGCACCGCCTGAGTCCACCAGATAAATACAAGGTAAATTGTTTTGCTGTGCTATTTCTTGGGCGCGTAGATGTTTTTTTACAGTTTCAGGGAAATAGCTACCACCTTTGACCGTGGCGTCATTGACCACAATCATACACTCTCGTCCACTGACTCTGCCGATGCCGGTGATAATGCCCGCAGCTGGCACGTCGAAATCATATATTTTGTACGCTGCAAATTGTGATAATTCCAGAAAAGGAGAAGCATCATCAAGTAATTCATTGATACGTTCTCTCGGCAGTAGTTTTCCCCTGGCGAGATGTCGATCGCGCGCTTTTTCTCCGCCACCCAGCGCTATCTTGGTAACGTTTGCTCTGAGGTCATCTACCAGTGAATTCATATCGCTAAAATTGCGTTGATAGTCATCCGTTTTTGCATTTATTTTGGACTTTATAGTGGGCATTTATTATTCCAGTAAAAGCTTTTAAGCAAGATTAATTATACAGTGTTTGAAAGTTGTGGTTAATTATTCATTTAACAGGGCACGGCTGATAACAATGCGTTGAATTTCACTCGTTCCTTCATAAATTTGACAAATTCTGACATCTCGATAATATTTTTCAACTGGGAAATCTCTCAAATAGCCGTAGCCACCGTGAATTTGAATAGCCTCTGAACAAACTTTTTCAGCCATTTCTGAAGCAAACAACTTGGCCATTGACGCTTCTTTCAAACAAGGTAGATTGGAATCTCTTAATGTTGCAGCCTTTTGATAAAGTAAGCGTGCCGCTTCAATTTGTGTTGCCATATCTGCAAGTTTAAAGCTGATAATTTGATGCTCAGCAATGGTTTTGCCAAATGTCAGTCTTTGTTTGGCATAAGTTTTTGCAGCTTCAAGGGCGGCAGATGCAATGCCTACAGATTGAGCAGCTACACCGATGCGACCACCCTCTAAATTACTTAAAGCTATTTTGTAACCCTGTCCTTCATGACCAAGCAAATTTGCCGCAGGTATTCGACAATTATCCAGGGTGATCTGGCAAGTGTCAGAAGCATGTTGCCCCATTTTTTTTTCGGTGGCAGTCACATTAAATCCAGCCGTGTTGGTCGGTACGATAAATGCACTCAAGCCTTTCTTGCCAGCGTTGACATCAGTCACAGCAAATACAATGGCAATATCGCCATGTTGTCCCGAGGTAATGAACTGCTTAACGCCATTTAAAATATAACTTTCGCCATCTTTGCGTGCTTTTGTCCTGAGATCGGCAGCATCAGAACCGGCCTGGGGTTCGCTCAAACAAAATAAACCCAGAGATTTTCCTGAAGCAAGTGGCAGCAAAAATTGCTGTTTCTGTGCTTCAGTACCAAATTTCAAGACGGGCATACAGGCGACAGAATTGGTCACGCTGAGGATAGTGCCACACGCAGCATCGGCTGCAGAAATTTCTTCAATCACTGTCGCTGCGGCAACATGACCGATATTGCAACCACCATATTGTTCAGGAACGAGCATGCCATAAAAACCTAATGCTGCCAGTCCTTTTAATGCTTTCTCGGGGAAGGTACACTGCTCATCCCAGTCGCTGGCAAAAGGTTTGATTTCGGCTGCAGCAAATTGTTTTGCGGCCTCCTTGATGAGGATTTGCTCTTCATTCAATAACATATGGATGATCCGCTCAGCTGAACATTTCAATAGCAATGGCGGTAGATTCTCCACCACCGATACACAAAGCAGCCACACCTTTAGTGCCACCGGTATTTTTTAGTGCGTTCAACAGGGTCACTATAATTCTGGCACCAGAAGCCCCCAAAGGGTGACCCAAAGCACAGGCGCCACCGTAAATATTTACTTTCTCATGATCCAGCTTGAGATCCCGTATTGCTGCCATGGTGACCATAGCAAAAGCTTCATTAATTTCGAATAAATCAATATCAGAGATATCCCAAGCAGATTTGGTTAATACTTGCTGAATCGCCCCAACCGGCGCAATGGTAAACTCGCTAGGAGATAATGAATTTGTAGCATGACTAACAATTTTGGCGATAGCACGGAGTCCTAAAGCATTGGCTTTGGATTGTTTCATTAAAATAAGCGCGGCAGCGCCATCGGATATTGAACTGGCATTTGCAGCAGTGATAGTGCCATCTTTTTTGAATGCAGGACGCAGTGTAGGTATTTTAGCTATTTTTGCCTTAAGCGGTTGTTCATCAGTATCTACAATGTTCTCACCTTGTCTTGTTTTAATAACAACCGGTGTAATTTCAGCTTTAAAATCACCATTGTTTATTGCTTGCTGTGCTCGCTTTAATGAAGTGATAGCAAACTCATCCTGCATTTCACGGGAAAACTGATATTCATCAGCCGTTTCCTGGGCAAAGACGCCCATTAATTTGCCAGGTTGGTAAGCATCTTCCAAGCCATCAAGAAACATGGAATCTTTTAATTCTCCATGACCAAGACGATAACCACCTCTGGCTTTGGACAATAAGTATGGCGCGTTGGTCATACTTTCCATGCCGCCAGCAACAAATATTTCAGCCGTGTCGGCTAACAACAAATCATGTGCTAACATCACGGCTTTCATCCCCGAACCGCACACCTTATTAATGGTCGTGCAACCTGCTGATTTAGGTAATCCAGCATTCAAGCTGGCTTGTCGTGCGGGTGCTTGTCCAGTTCCTGCAGGCAATACAGCACCCATAAAAACTTCATCAATCAGAGATTTATCAAGCTTGGCGTTGGCCACAGCTCCTTCAATGGCTACAGTACCTAATTGCGGGGCCGAAACTGACGATAAACTGCCAGAAAAGCCACCGAGTGGTGTTCTGGATGCGCCTACGATAACAATGGGGTCGTT
>CAZKUH010000288.1:0-4018 GCA_964555895.1 uncultured Enterobacterales bacterium | reverse complement strand
AAAGGAAAAATTACCGCCGTTATCCGGATCTCATGAACGATAAATATGAGATCCTATGAATCATAAACATTTCTCCACCATTGCTTTATTATTTTTTTCTTTGCTACTTTGGAGCATAAATAGTTACGCCTTTGATAATAAAAATAAGCGTGGAAACGTCATTACCGTAACTGCTGATTTTCGTCAACAACAAGAGAATCGTTACGCTGGTAGCGTGATATTATTTACTGAAGATGAAATTCAACAGCTTTCTGAACAACATTTTGAGGAATTGATAAACTGGGTACCTAATCTCAATTTTGCAGGTGGTACTTCTCGGCCTCGATATTTTCAGATAAGAGGCATTGGTGAGCGTAGCCAGTATCAAGGCGCTCCCAACCCGTCGGTTGGATTCATTATCGACGACATCGATTTTAGTGGTATTGGGGGCATTGCCACCACTTTTGATACCACGCAAATTGAGGTGTTGCGCGGCCCTCAAGGTAGCCGATATGGTGCCAATGCGCTCGCGGGGCTTATCTATATTAAAACCGCCGATCCCACTGCTGAATTTACCGGTAAAGCGCAATTTACAGTGGCTGAAGATAACACCGCGTCCATCGGCGTGGCAGCGGGTGGGGGTTTAACCGATCAGTTGAGCTTTCGTGCGTCTATACAGCAGTATAATAGCGACGGCTTTCGTAAAAATCTTTTTCTTAACCGCTCCGACACCAATAAAAAAGATGAGTTTAGTAGTCGTTTGAAATTGCATTGGACGCCTGCAGAAAACTGGAACATTAATAGTACCTTCATGAAAATAAAACTAGCCAATGGTTATGATGCCTGGGCGGTAGATAATTCTTTATTTACTCAATCCGACAAACCAGGAAGAGACGAACAGGATACGCAAGGTGCTTCAGTAAAAATAAATTGGGACGGCCATGCTAAATATCAGCTAACCAGTATCAGCAGTTATGCGCAATCGGATATTCTTTTTAGTTTCGATGGCGATTGGGGTAATCCACTTTTTTGGGGCGTGAACGGCCCCTATGATTTTACCAGTCGAACCAATAGAAAACGGCAAACCCTGAGTGAAGAAATTCGTTTCAGCTCCAAAGAAAATGGTAAATTATTTTCAGCTAAAGCCGATTGGGTTGGTGGGTTTTATTTCCTGGAGCTCACAGAAGAAAATAACATTTTGGATCTCTTTAATGGGGATGTCTATAACAAATTAAACAGCGATTATCGCGCCAGGAACAGTGCGCTTTTTGCAGACATAAATTACCATTTTTCTGCACTGACAACCCTTAGCTATGGTTTGAGAATAGAGCATCGACAAGCAGATTACCGTGATAGTAATGGGCAGAATTTATCTCCAGCAGAAACCATGAATGGTGGACATTTAACCTTGGAACATTTACACCAAAATGGTATTTTTAGCTATGTAACGCTGTCGAAAGGTTACAAGGCCGGTGGCTTTAATATTGGCACCAATATTCCACAATCACGGTTGCAATTTAATAGCGAATCTTTATGGAATTTGGAAACCGGCTTTAAAGCGTCATTTTTTGAAAATAAATTAATCTCCAGTCTTTCAGTTTTTTTTATGAAACGGCAAAACCAGCAAGTCGAGACTTCTTTCCAGGACAACCCCAACGATCCACTTTCATTTACCTTTTTTACTGACAACGCTGCAAAAGGAACCAACAAAGGTGTGGAGCTGGCAGCAGAATATCAACTCAATCATAATTGGTCTGTGGTTACAAATATCGGCATGCTCTTTACCCGGTTTGATGCCTATCAGGTAGGGGGCAGGGATCTCTCTGGCAGGCAGCAGGCTCATGCCCCCAAGTATAATTATGCAGCCGCCCTCAAATATCAAAATAATTTGGGTTTGTTTGGCTTAATTTCGCTTTCGGGGAAAGACCGTTTTTATTATTCTGACAGTCATGATAAACAATCAAAATCATACAACCTGGTTAATTTAAAACTGGGTTATGAGCAAAAAAACTGGCGTTTTTTCTTGTGGGGGAAAAACATTCTCGATAAAAAATATAGTGTTCGAGGGTTCTTTTTTGCCAATGAACCACCCACCTGGATAGAAAAACTCTATACGCGTCAGGGCAATCCTCGACAATGGGGTATGAGTATCAATTATGTTTATTAAAATAGGACAAAACCATGTATATTTCCGTTGAACTTAGTTTATATCCGCTGGCTGACGACTTTATTCCTCCGATAACTACTTTTATTGAACAACTCAAAAAAATTGCAGGTCTCGAGGTCATTAGCAACACTTTAAGTACGCAGCTTTTTGGAGAATTTACACTGGTGATGGCGGCAGTCGAAAAAGTTTTAAAGCAATCCTTTACAACCTATGGCCAGCAGGTTTTAGTGGCAAAATTTCTCAATATTGACAGACATCCTTCTCGTATAAACGATTGATCGCTGGATAATATTTTGCTTGAAAATATTTCAAATATGCTGCTAGCGGCGATACAGACCATGACCTTACTTGAAGGTCTGGCAGTAATTCTCGCCGTTCTTTATATCATTTTAGCGATTAAAGAAAATATCTGGTGTTGGGTTGCCGGGTTTTTTTCGACCCTCATTTACATGGGCTTGTTTTTTCAGAGTCAGCTTTACTCGGAAACGTTACTCCAGGTTTTTTACCTCATCGTCTCGGTTTATGGCTGGTGGAACTGGAAACACATGGCGGTTAACTTAAAGCGAAAAGCGGTAAGCAAGATATCACTTAAATCACATGTGCTCATTATATCCTTCGGCGGGGTAACAGCCGTTATTTTAGGTTATTTTAGTCAACGATATTTAACGGCATCGTTACCTTATGTCGATGCAACTACAACAGTCTTTGCTATAATTACAACCTATATGGTGACACAAAAAATTATAGATAATTGGCTCTATTGGATTGTTATAGACGCGTTATCTATTTATATGTACATTAACAAGGATTTCTATTTAACCGTTTTATTATTCTCTTTATATATTATTTTGAGCATTACAGGATATTACTCTTGGAAAAAACACCTTTTAAGGACCTGAAAATTTCAGATCCTCATAAAATCATCAAATTACGTCAAGCTTTACTAACTGTACCCTTGTTAAATCCAGCATTATCACTTGCGCCTGGACCCTCCGGGAACAACAGTTGGGTGCATATCTTTCCCATATCAATGGGTTATTCGAATTCCAGTTACCGTATCGAAACCGCAGAAAAAAAATATGTTCTGCGCATCGACACTTCAGCCCAAAATCTTTTTCAATGCGATCGTGCGTTCGAATTGGCGGTATTAACACAAGCCGCTACATTAAACATTTCACCTAAACCGGTTTACTCGGATATCAAGCAAGGTATTCTTATTACAGAATTTATTGAAGGTCGGCTTTTAACGCCCATGGATCTGTCACAACCAGAAATTGCCAATAACCTGAATCAACTTTTTGATGATATTGCCAGCCTGAAGCTCCCCCATAATGCCCGCCTGATACACAAAACTATTGGTTATTATTTCCAGTTATTAGATCCTCAGCGAAAAGAATACGCCCTCTTAGCAAGTTATCGTAAGCAACTACATGCCATAACTCTTGACCTTTCCATGCGACAATTTGAATATGTTATTTGCCATAATGATCTGGGTAGGGGAAACTTAATGCTTGATCCGTTAAAAGATATTATCGCCCTTGATTGGGAATATGCCTCTCAATCTCATCCTTTACTCGATTTCGCAATTTTTGCCAATGCCTGGGATCTCAACAACCTACAATTGTCGGAAATGTTCCCACAAAAATTCTATAAGATGGCCTTTGACTGGCAAAAAATAAGACAACTTGCCGCCTTTATAGAAGCCTTGTGGTATGCAGTTCGAGTAACCAGGGAACCCTTTGGCCCTTGGGAAGCGCTATTGCAAAAGCATATGCTTAAACTTTCGTCGTACTAAATTATTCGATAAATCAAGCAATTATAAGATTCTTCTAAAATACTACTTGCATAACTACTATTTGTTTGTATAGTATA
>CAZKUH010000287.1:0-4026 GCA_964555895.1 uncultured Enterobacterales bacterium | reverse complement strand
GGGCATCAAGCCACCTGCACGAAAAATATTTAATGAAGTTATTCGCTGTATTAATCAGAGTCAGCTCCCGGTTCTTGCTATTGATACTCCATCCGGGCTGAATGCTGATGACGGTGTGGAAATTGGTGTGGCTATTAAAGCCCACACCACGGTATCCTTCATTGCGCTAAAACCCGGACAGGTGACCGCTGCGGGCAAAAGTTGTTGTGGTGAACTTTTTTTGCATAACCTGGGGTTGTCGGAACAGCAACAGGCAATGTCTCAAGCGCGCTATCTGACCCCGCTCAACAGTTTGCTTGCATTAAGAGAAATCACGCATCGGCAGAGCAATTCTCACAAAGGAGAATTCGGCCGAACAGTTATTATTGGTGGTAATAGAGGGTTGGGGGGCGCGTCTATACTGGCGGCAGAAGCGGCTTGCCGTATCGGCTCCGGGAGTGTGGTTCTTATTACCCATCCAGAAAATGTAACCAGTGCATTATCTCGTCGACCAGAAGTGATGGTGTATGGTTTTGCTACCGGCGATGAAAAGAGTAAGCAGCAGCAACATTTGCGCCATTTACTGGAAGGTGCCAGTGCAGTAGTTATTGGCCCGGGTTTGGGCAATGATGCCTGGGCAAAATTTTTATTAGAATTCACTTTGCAGTGGTCTTTGGAAAATGAAACAGAAAATGCAATACCGGACGCTTTGCAAAAGAATAAAAATATTGTTGTTGACGCAGATGGATTACGATTGGCCAAAAAGTTAAATTACAATCTACAACATTGTATTATCACGCCACATCCGGGTGAAGCTGCGTTTTTACTCGATATTGCTGTGGCTGAAATTCAACAAAAACGTTATTTCTGGGCGGAAAAATTATCCCAGACAATCGCCAAAGTCGTTATTTTAAAGGGTGCTGGTAGTATTTGTGTTACAGCAAAGACTGGTATTACTGTTTGCCCTTACGGCAATGCTGGTATGGCTTCAGCAGGAATGGGAGATGTACTCGCGGGTGTTGTCGGTGGCCTTTTGGCGCAGCGTTTGGCACCAGCTGATGCCGCAGAAAGTGGCATGTTATTACACTCCCTTGCCGCAGACAGGGCTTCTCATGGCGAACCAGTAGGATTGCTAGCCAGTGACTTATTTCCAGAATTGAAATTTTTAATGAATCATAGTGATAATTTTGCATCAACTGAAAAAGATTTATGCTGAAGATACCAAGGTATGAGATAACTATTTATTCAGAAACACAGATGCAGCAATTTGCAGAGCGACTTGCGCCAATGTTTACTGCACCGCTTTGGGTTGGATTAACAGGAAATTTGGGCGCAGGTAAAACCACTTTAACCCGATATGTACTCAATGCTCTGGGGCATCATGGCAGTGTGAAAAGTCCCACCTATACCCTAGTTGAACCCTACAAAATCGCGGGTATAAATTTTTATCATTTTGATTTATACCGCCTTACAGATGCGGAAGAATTGGAATATCTGGGTATTAGAGATTACAGCGAGGAAGATACCATCGCCTTTGTTGAATGGGTAGAAAAAGGCAGCGGGTTTCTACCTGCCATGGATCTTTCAATAGTGATAGATTTTACCAGTACCAGAAGATATTTATTGATGGAAGGTTTGTCAGAAAAAGGTCACAAAGTAGTGTCACAGTTTTTATCTCTTGAGCGCAGCTAAATGGTTGTTGATTCCTCTATCCAAAAGAAAATAATCACGCATGCAAATTATTTCCCCCTGAATAAAGTGACAATTAACTTTTCTAAAAGAAAAACAATTGCTTTGCATGTACATGGTGATGGCAGCATTGAAATTCGCGCGCCTTATGGCACCCATAAATCTATTTTGGATGAATTATTGGAGAGTAAAAAAAAATGGTTGGAAAATAAAAGAACACAAATAAAAAAACGCCAGGATGACTCGATAAAATGGCAAACAGGAGAGCTAATTAGTTTTCTTGGTAAAAAATATCAACTTGAAATCATCCCGGCAAAAAAAAATAAAGTGGAACTGTTAAGCAATAAAAAACTGGTTGTTTCATTGGCCGATTTTCAAAAAAATGCCTCTCAAGCGTCTATTCGAACATTCATTTTGGCGGATTTTAAAAAGCGTAGTTTTGATTACTTTGTCGATAGAACCCAATTCTGGATAAAGAAGTTACATACCGATTATGCTGAAGAACTACAAATTCAAATCCGTCTCATGTCGTCTCGATGGGGTAGTTGTTCCAGCAACAAAAGTATCCGTTTGAATGTCTTGCTGGTATTGGTGCCGATAGAATGTATTGATTACGTCATAGTGCACGAGCTGTGTCATTGGCAGGTTTTCAACCACAGCCGAAAGTTTTATAAAGTTCTGGATTCCGTCTTACCAGACAGAAAAATAATAGAAAAACGGTTAAGACAATATGAATATCTGCTGCTCGAAGCAAGACAAGCGCAACGCTGATTTTTATCGAAGAAGTTATAATCGGCTGGAGAATACGGGTTTAAATCAGCTAATTTGCCCTGAGTTTAGCTAAAACTAATAAATTAATCGAAGTTTATGTGGCAAACACTTGATTTTTCGATGAAAACTGTCCTATATTGAGTATTGTGTTTCTCATTTTATGTTGAATTGTGGTCATGTTACTTCCAGACAGTGTTAATAAGTCAGGTAATCATTTCAGGTTTTTAAATTACCTGCTGACGACGATTTTGTTAAGTTCACTGCTTTTTATTGCAATGACAGCCGATGCTCAGGCTGTAACTAAGGCAGCTTCTGTTGCCGGGATGCGTTTTTGGCAATCACCCAACAGAACGCGAATGGTGCTGGACTTGACTGGTCCGGTGAAACCCAAAGTATTCACTTTAAGTAAACCCGACCGGGTGGTTATTGATCTGCCTGGAACCAAGTTTGGCTTGGCGCTGGATAGCGTTAAAATTAGTTCAGATCTGGTTGCAAGAGTGAGAAAAAGTGAAACCGATTCGGGTGATTTAAGAATTGTACTGGATTTGAAAAGAGCGACCCAGCCAAAATCATTTGTTTTAAAACCCTATCTAAAATTTGGTCATCGGCTAGTGGTTGATCTTACGGATGGGAAAAATAACAAAAAACCTGAAATCATGCACCGCAAAATTGGCAATGTTATTATCGCAGTGGATGCGGGACATGGCGGTGAAGATCCTGGTGCTTCCGGTATCAAAGGATCGAAAGAGAAATATATTACGCTGGCCTTGGCAAAAAAAGTGGTGAAAGAGTTAAATAAATTAGTCGGGGTGACAGCATTTCTGACGCGAAAAGGTGATTATTATGTGGGTCTGGAAAAACGCACAGAAATCGCCCGCAAAAATCGTGCACATTTATTCGTCTCTATTCACGCAGATGCCTTTCCACGAGATAAAAGAGTTCGCGGTAGCTCAGTTTGGACACTTTCAACCAAAGGCTCAAATACAGAGTTGGGTCGATGGTTGGCGAGCAAGGCAAATATTGATTTATTAGGGGTTGCTGATAATTTGGATTTGCAAAAATTTGAACCTCAGGTTGCTCAAGTTTTGGTCAGCCTCTCGCTAGAATATGCGTTGGGATCCAGTATAGATATGGCAGGAGACATCTTGAAAAAACTGGGCAAAGTCAGTCGACTGCATAGTAAAAAACCACGTCAGGAAGCCTTCGTGGTGCTCAAATCGCCAGGGATCCCCTCGGTGTTGGTAGAAACCGGGTTTATTTCAAATATCAAGGATGAAAAAAATCTGACATCTCGAACTTTTCAGAGAAAGTATGCCAAAGCATTATCCAGAGGGCTTTATAAATATTTAACTGCACATCCTCCAGAAGGAACCAGACTGGCCATGCGAGATAAAGAGCATGTGGTGCAAAAAGGGGATACACTCAGTGGTATTGCCAGTACGTATGGTATCAGCATCGCCCGTTTAAAAAAGTCCAATAAAATGGCAGGCTCAAGTTTGCAAGCCGGCCAGACGCTACATATCCCCAGATAACCCCCCAACTTTTCTGTCAAAAATACACTTTGGATTATTTTAATAACTCATGATC